>JAISDL010000197.1 GCA_031264825.1 Accumulibacter sp.
GTGTCGTTTGCTTCATGCCCTGCCTCCCCGTGTGAATATGGTCAACGAGTGTCATTATAGCGAGGGAAAAATGCGGATACAAAGGAAATTTCAAGCATAGGTTGGGGTGAGCGGAGCGAACCCCAACGGGACGAGCGTCATTCCCGCAAAAGCGGCGCCGACAACGTGAGATTTTGGCAGGGAACGGAGTGCCTGTCAGGGATCAGGGATCAGAAGACAAGAACCGCGAAACACGCGAAAAAGTTTTGTAAATACAGACCTTTCGCGTCTTTCGCGCCTTTCGCGGTTGAAATCGGTTTTCAGCGGAAACCCATGCGCCTGCGGAATCGTTGGGCATCGCTTCGCTCATACGTATGCGGAATCGTTGGGGTTCGCTCCGCTCACCACCAACCTATACCCGCCATTCCATCATTCATGCGCCTGTGGAACGTTGGGCATCGCTCCGCTCACCCCAACCTATACCGCCGATAGGGCACGGCACGCCGTGCCCCTACGGGGAAGAGCAACAAAATACCGATCGGTTTTCATCTGTCTCCCGTCTCCTGATTCCTGTCTCCTGCCCCCCATTCCCCCCCGATCGCTTTCAGGAGCGCGAGGCTCGCGAGCAGTTTGCGGCCTTTGAGTTCGATCTGGACGCGCTCGGTGGCAAGCGAGGTCGTCTGCGCGGTAACGACGTTGAGATAGCTCACGATCCCGGAATCGTACTGGTTGTACGTCAGCCGGAGCGATTCGGCGGCGAAATCGACGGCTTCGCGCTGGACGTCGGCTTCCTCATCGAGGATGCGCAGCGCCGCGAGGTTGTCTTCGACTTCCTGGAATGCCGTCAGGACGGTCTGCCGGTACGTGGCGACGCTCCGGTCGTAGCCCGCGATCGCTTGGTCTTTTTGCGCGCTTCTGGCGCCGCCGTCGAAAAACGCGAGCGCGAGCGCGGGACCGAACGCCCAGAAGCGGTTCGGGAGCATGATGAGGTCGGAAATCCCCGTCGAGCTTTGGTAGCCGCCGCTCGAACTCAGGGTCAGCGCCGGGAAATAAGCCGCTTGGACGACGCCGATCTGCGCGTTGGCCGACGCGACGCGACGCTCGGCGGCGGCGATGTCGGGGCGGCGTTCGAGCAGGTCCGACGGCAGACCCGCCGGGATCGACGGCAGGTCGGGCAGGCGCGCGGTGACGGGCAGCGAAAAATCCGGCGGCGCGGCGCCGACGAGGAGCGCGATCGCGTGTTCGAGCTGCGCGCGCTGGATTCCCAAGTCGAGCGCCTGCGCGCGCGTCGTCTTCAACTGCGTTTCGGCCTGGACGACGTCGATCCTCCCGACGACGCCGGCGTCGTAGCGGTTCCGCGCGATTTCGAGCGAACGTTCGTAGGCGACGACGGTCTCGTCGAGCAGGCGGCGCTGTGCTTCGTTGATCCGCAGTTGCAGATAGCTCTGAACGAGCGCGGCGCGCGCGGAGAGGAGCGCCGCTTCGAGGTCGGCGCCGCTCGCCGCCGCCGTGGTTTCGCCCGCTTCGACGTTGCGCCGGACGCGCCCCCAGACGTCGAGTTCCCAAGCGACGTTGAACGTGAGGCGGTCGACTTCGCGGATCGGCGAACCCGGTGTGATCGTGCTGCCGCTGACCGACGACGGCATCGCCGACGAGACGCCTTGCGTGCGCGTCCGCGAAAAATTGCCGCCGAGCGTCGGGAACATCGACGCGCTGGCGATTCCGAGCGCCGCGAGCGCCTGACGGTATTGCGCCTCGGCGATCGCGACGTTCTGATTCGAAATCGCGACGCGCTCGGCGAGTTCGTTGAGGACGGGGTCGCCGTAGACTTCCCACCATTTTCCGCGCGGCACGTCGTCCCTCGGTTCGGCGGCTTTCCACGCGCCGAATTCCTTGAATTGCGCGGGGGTCGGAACGTCGGGGCGCTCGTAGTCGGGGCCGACGGCGCACGCGGTCAAAAAAAGGCCGACGCAGACGGCGAGGTGGGATTTTCGGATCATCGGTAAGCCTCAGGAAGTTTGTTTTTCCCGCGTACAAGCGTCGAAAGCGCGTCGAAACACGCGCGCAGCCCCTCGCGCCAGAAGCGCAGGCGGTCGAGGTAGAGGTAGACGATCGGCGTCGTGTAGAGCGTCAGAAGCTGGCTCAAGACCAGCCCGCCGACGATCGAGATTCCGAGCGGCTGGCGCAGTTCGGCGCCGTCGCCGCGCCCGAAGACGAGCGGCAGCGCGCCGAAGAGCGCGGCCATCGTCGTCATCATGATCGGGCGGAAGCGCAAGAGACACGCTTCGCGGATCGCTTCGACGGGTTCGCGCGCATCGCGGCGCTGAACTTCGAGCGCGAAGTCGATCATCATGATCGCGTTTTTCTTGACGATGCCGATCAGGAGGATGACTCCGATCATCGCGATGACGTTGAAATCCATTCTGAAGAGCAGGAGCGCGAGAATCGCGCCGACGCCCGCCGACGGCAGTGTCGAGAGGATCGTCACGGGGTGGATCAGGCTCTCGTAGAGGATGCCGAGGACGATGTAGACGGCGAGCAGCGCCGCGAGGATCAGGAGCGCCTGGTTGGCGATCGACGCCTGGAAAAGCCTCGCCGTCCCTTGGAAGCTCCCCTGTACCGTCGACGGCAGGCCGATTTTTGCGACTTCGGCGTTGATGCCTTCGGTCGCCTGCGAGAGCGAGACGCCGGGAGAGAGGTTGAACGCGATCGTCGAGGCGGCGAATTGCCCCTGATGGCGCACCGAAAGCGGCGCCGTCGTGCTCTCCCAGCGCGTGAAGGCCGTGAGCGGAATCTGCGTCGGCTTTCCGTCGGCGCCCTGGCCGATCACGAAAACGTCCTTCAGGCTGTCGGGACTCTGGAGGTATTCGGGCGCGGCCTCCATGACGACGCGGTACTGGTTGAGCGGGTGGTAAATCGTCGAAATCTGCCGTTGCCCAAAAAAGTCGCCGAGCGTCGCGTTGATCAGGCGCTGGTTGATTCCGAGCCTCGAGACGGCGTCGCGGTCGACGGCGAGGCTGATTTGCAGCCCCCGGTCCAGGCGGTCGGTGTTCACGTCGACGATCTCCTTGACGCGCCCCATCGCGCGGCGCACCGAGGGTTCCCAGCGCCTCAACTCTTCGACCGAGTCGGCCTGGAGCGTAAACTGGTACGCCGCGGTCGCCGAACGCCCGCTGCCGCCGATGCGGAATTCCTGGATCGGCTGCATATAGAGTATCGCGCCCGGCTCGTTCCCGAACTTGGCGCGCAGGCGGTCGATGACCTGATCGACCGAGGCTTCGCGTTCGGAGAGGTGCTTCAGCGTGACGATGACGACGCTGCGCCCGCCGCCGTTGAAGCCGACGACGTCGACGATGTCGGGGTCTTCGTTGAGCTTGTCGATGAATACCGCGAGCATATCAGTGTCGAATTGGAACGACGCGCTCTGGTCGGTCTGGATCGTTCCGTAGATGCGTCCGCTGTCCTGCTGCGGAAAAAATCCCTTTGGAATCGCCGAGTAGAGGTAGATGTTGAAGCCTATCGTCGCAAACAGGACGAACATCATGAGCGGCCGGTGGACGAGCGCCCAGTCGAGCGAGCGGCGGTAGCCGTCGAGCATCCTGTCGAAGAAGCGCGTGCAAAACGCCTGGATGCCTTTTTCCGCGACGCGGCGATGTCCCAGAAGGTAGGCGCACATCATCGGCGTCGTCGTCAGCGAAACGACCAGCGAAATCAGGATCGACACCGAGAGCGTGACGGCGAATTCTCGGAAGAGTCGCCCGACGATCCCGCCCATCAAAAGGATCGGGAGAAAGACGGCGATCAGCGAGAGCGTCATCGAAAGGACGGTGAAGCTCACTTCGCGCGCGCCGCGTATCGCCGCGTCGAAGGGTTTCATCCCCGCTTCGACGTGGCGCGAGATGTTCTCCATGACGACGACGGCGTCGTCGACGACGAATCCCGTCGCGATCGTCAGCGCCATCAGCGAAAGATTGTTCAGGCCGAAACCCGCGAGGTACATCACGCCGAACGCGCCGATCAGCGACACGGGGACGGCGACGATCGGCACGAGGATCGCACGTCCTCCGCCGAGAAAGAGAAAGACGACGAGGACGACGAGAACGACCGAAATCGCCAGCGAGTGCTCGACTTCACGCAAGGACGCGCGGATGCTCGGCGTCGCGTCCATCGTGACGGCGATGTCGATGTCCGCCGGAATCGACGCGCGCAACTGCGGCAGCACCTCCTTGATCCGCTCGATCGTCTCGATCGTGTTCGCGCCGGGTTCGCGGTTGACCATCAGCATGATCGTCGGTTTGCCGTTGTGCAGCCCCGCGTTCCGTATGTCCTGAACCGAGTCTTCGACGCTCGCGACGTCGGAGAGACGCACGGGCGCACCGTTTTTCCACGCGATGATCATCGGGACGTAATCTTCGGCCCTCGTCGCCTGGTCGTTTGCCTGGATCTGCCACGTGCGCGTGTCGCTTTCGAGGTAGCCCTTGGGGCGGTTGACGTTCGCCGAGACGATCGCCTCGCGCACGTCCTCGAAGCCGATTCCGGCGCGCGAGAGCGCACCCGGATTGAGTTCGACGCGAACGGCCGGCAGCGACGACCCGCCGACGGTCACTTGCCCCACGCCCTTCAACTGCAACATCTTCTGCGCAAGGATCGTCGAGGCGACGTCGTACATCTGCCCGCGCGTCATGGAATCCGACGTCATGGCGAGAATCATGATGGGGAAGTCGGCGGGGTTCACCTTGCGGTAGGTCGGGTTGCTCGGAAGCCCCGTCGGCAGAAGGCTTCGCGCGGCGTTGAGCGCGGCCTGGACGTCGCGCGCCGCGCCGTTGATGTCCCTGTCGAGGTCGAACTGCATGACGATGTTCGTCGAGCCGAGCGAACTGTTCGACGTGATCTCGGTGATCCCGGCGATCGTCCCCAAGGAGCGTTCGAGCGGCGTTGCGACCGTCGAGGCCATCGTTTCGGGACTCGCGCCGGGGAGCGCCGCCGAGACCGAGATCGTCGGATAATCGACCTGCGGCAAGGACGCGACCGGGAGAAAATCGAAGGCAAGGATTCCGAGCAACGCGATCGCCGCCGTCAGGAGCGACGTTGCCACGGGTCGCCGGATGAAGATCGCCGAAAAGTGCATGCGCTACTCCGGAGACGCCGCCGCTTCGGGGAGCGCGCGAGAAGCCGTTCCGAACCCGAAGCGCCGCGCGAGACGGTCGAACGCCAGATAGATCACCGGCGTCGTGAAGAGCGTCAGCACCTGGCTGACGAGCAGACCGCCGACCATCGTGATTCCCAGAGGATGGCGCAGTTCCGACCCCATCCCCGAACCGAGCATCAGCGGCAGCGCGCCGAGGAGCGCGGCCATCGTCGTCATCAGGATCGGACGGAAGCGCAAGAGACAGGCTTCGTAGATCGCCTCGCGCGGCGGGAGATTCCGCGTACGCTCGGCGTCGAGCGCAAAGTCGATCATCATGATCGCGTTCTTCTTGACGATGCCGATCAGAAGGACGATCCCGATGACCGCGATCACGTCGATGTCATTCCCGGAAACGAGGAGCGCGAGCAGCGCGCCGACGCCCGCCGACGGCAGCGTCGAGAGGATCGTCACCGGGTGGATATAGCTTTCGTACAGGACGCCCAGGACGATGTACATGACGACGACGGCCGCGAGGATCAGGAGGAGCGTGTTGTTGAGCGAGGCCTGGAACGCGCGCGCGGCGCCCTGAAAGCTCGTCCGTATGCTTTCCGGCATACCGAGTTCGCGTTCGGCCGCGCCGATCGCCGCGACGGCATCCCCGAGGGAAGCGCCCGGCGCGAGGTTGAACGAGAGCGTCGCCGCGGGAAACTGGCCGATATGGTTGATCGAAAGCGGTGCCGTGCGCTCCGAAAAACGCGCGACCGACGAAAGCGGCACCTGCGCGGGGACGCCGCCCGCCGTCGAGACGATGTAGATGTCGTTGAGCGCGTCGGGTCCCGCCTTGAATTCGGGCTTGACCTCCAGGACGACGCGATACAGGTTCGACTGCGTGAAAATCGTCGAGACCATGCGCTGACCGAACGCGCTGTACAGCGCGCTGTCGATCATCGCGGGCGTGATGCCGAGGCGGCTCGCTTCCGCGCGGTCGATCTCGACGTAGAGTTGCAGGCCCTTGTTCTGCATGTCGCTTGCGACGTCGACGAGTTCGGGCAGGCGGCGCAGGCGTTCGAGCAGGCGCGAGACCCATTCGTCGAGTTCGTCCATGTCGGCGCCTTCGAGGCTGAACTGGAACTGCGTCCGGCTCACGCGGTTCTCGATGCTCAAATCCTGGACGGGCTGCATGAAGACCGAGATGCCGTCGAGCTTTTCAAGTTTCACCTGGAGGCGGCGGATGACGCCGACGGCGTCGGCGTCGCGCTCATCGAGCGGCTTCAGATTGATCAGCAGGCGGCCGCTGTTCAGCGTCGCGTTGCTCCCGTCGATTCCGATGAACGAAGAAACGCTTTCGATCGCCGGGTCCTGCCGCAGGATGTCGACGACGGCCTGCTGCCGCTCTCCCATCGCCGGGAACGAAATCGACGCCGGCGCCTCGGTGATCCCCTGGATGCTCCCGGTATCCTGGACGGGGAAGAAGCCCTTGGGGACGACGATATAGAGAAGGACGGTCAGGACGAGCGTGGCGACCGCGACGACGAGCGTCGCGACCTGCCGGTCGAGCACCCAGCAAAGCGCCGTGTCGTAATACGCGATCAGCCTTTCGAAAAACTCGCCGCTCTTTCGCGCGAGCCAGCCCAGGTCCTCCTCGCGCGAATGCTTGAGCAGACGCGCGCACATCATCGGCGTCAGCGTCAGGGAAATGACGGCTGAAAGCAGGATCGCCACGGCGAGCGTGACGGCGAATTCGCGGAACAGGCGCCCGACGACGTCGCTCATGAAGAGGAGCGGGATCAGTACCGCGATCAGCGAAACCGTCAGCGAGATGATCGTAAACCCGATCTGCTCGGCGCCTTTCAGCGCGGATTCGAGCGGCGGCTCGCCGCGCTCGACGTAGCGCGCGATGTTCTCGATCATCACGATCGCGTCGTCGACGACGAAGCCCGTCGCGATCGTCAGCGACATCAGCGTCAAATTGTTGATCGAAAAGCCCGCGAGATACATGACGCCGAAAGTCCCGACGAGCGAAAGCGGGACGGCGATGCTCGGGATCAGCGTCGCCGGGACGTTGCGCAGGAAAACGAAGATGACCATGACGACGAGCGCGATCGAAAAGATCAGCTCGTGCCGCACGTCGTCGACCGAAGCGCGTATCGTCGTCGTCCGGTCGATGAGCACCTGGAGGTCGACCGAGCGCGGCAGGTTCAAGCGGAGTTGCGGCAAAAGCTCCTTGATCCGGTCGACGGTCTCGATCACGTTCGCTCCGGGCTGGCGCTGGATGTTCAGGACGATTGCGGGTTTCTGCCGGCCTTCGATGACGGCCCACGCGGCGAGCCGCGAATTCTCGGCGCCGTCGATGACGTCGGCGACGTCTTCCACGCGGATCGGCGCGCCGTTTTTCCACGCGATGATGAGTCGGCGATACTCGTCGGCGGAACGAAGCTGGTCGTTCGCGTCGATTGTCGCCGCGCGGTCGGGGCCGTCGAAACTCCCCTTGGCCGAATTGACGTTCGCGTTGACGATCGCGCTCCGCAGGTCGTCGATATTCAGGCCGCTCGCCGTCAATGCCTTGGGGTTCACCTGGATGCGCACCGCGGGACGCTGACCGCCGCCGATGCTGACGAGGCCGACCCCCGGAAGCTGCGAGAGCTTCTGCGCGAGCCGCGTGTCGACGAGGTCTTCGACTTTCGGCAGCGGGAGAACCTCGGACGTGACCGCCAGCGTCATGATCGGCGTATCGGCGGGGTTCACCTTGCTGTAGATCGGCGGCATCGGCAGGTCGGTCGGCAAAAACGACGTCGCCGCGTTGATCGCCGCCTGAACCTGCTGTTCGGCGACGTCGAGCGCGACGTCGAGACTGAACTGGAGCGTGACGACCGACGCGCCACCGGAACTCGACGAAAGCATCTGGTTCAAGCCCGGCATCTGCCCGAACTGCCGTTCGAGCGGCGCGGTGACCGACGAAGCCATGACGTCGGGACTCGCGCCCGGATAGAGCGTCGCCACCTGTATCGTCGGATAATCGACTTCTGGGAGCGCCGAAACCGGCAGGAAACGATACGCCAAAAGACCCGCCAGCAGGATCGACAGCATGAAAAGCGACGTCGCCGTCGGTCGCAGGATGAACGGGCGCGACGGATTCATTCGCGCGCCTTCGGAGCGGCACCGTCGGGCGCTTTGCCGGCGGCGGGCGGCGCGTCGGTCGAACCCGACGGGGTCGCCGGGGTCGCCTTATCCGCCGCTTCGGTCTTTTCCGCCGCGCCCTTGTTTTCCGCGCTTTTCGCGTTCTCCGTACTCGCTGTATTCTCTGTACTCTCCGCGCGCTCGTTCCGGTCGCCGCGCCGTCCGCGCCGACGCCTGCCGCCTTCGCGCGCGCCGTCTTCGCCGGCCCCGTTCGCCGGTTTGGCTTCGGGCGCGTTGCGGTCGATGAGCGAGAATTCGACGCTCGCGTTCTGCCTGAGGCGATCCGCGCCGGTCACGACGACGATGTCGCCGGGGCGCAAACCCGACTCGACCGCGACGACTTCCGCCGTCGAGGGGCCGAGCGTCACGAGGCGCATACTGACCCTCTTCTCTTCGGGACGCACGACGTACGCGAAAGTTCCCGGCGCACCGCGCTGGATCGCCGAAACCGGCGCGAGCGTCGCGTCGCGCCGCGTCTCGACGCGCAAATGGATGTTGACAAACTGGTTCGGGAAAAGCGAATGGTCGGCGTTGTCGAATTCGGCCTTGAGCTTGACCGTCCCCGTCGTCGTGTCGATCTGGTTGTCGAGCGAAAGAAGCTTGCCGACCGCCAGGAGGTTTTTGCTGTCGCGGTCCCAGGCTTCGACGCGCAAGACTTCCCCCGCGCGCGTCGGCTTCATGACCGCGCCGATATTGTCGGCGGCGATCGCGAAAACCGCCGTGATCGGCTGCGTCTGCGTGATGACGACGATCCCCGTCGCGTCGCTCGCGCGCACCATATTACCGACGTCGACGAGCCGCAGGCCCAGCCTTCCCGAAAGCGGAGCGCGTATCCGCGTGAAATCGAGTTGCAGACGCGCGTTGTCGACGACGCCGCGATTGGCTTGGACGGCGCCCTGATACTGCGCGACGAGCGCCTCCTGCGTATCGACTTGCTGGCGCGCGATCGAATCCTTCGAGAGCAGCGCGACGTAGCGGTCGCGGTCGATTTTCGTATTTTTCAGAAGCGCCTCGTCGCGCAGCAACTGCCCGCGCGCCTGGTCGAGTTGCGCCTGAAACGGGCGCGGGTCGATCTCGGCGAGAACATCGCCCTCGCGGACGGTCTGGCCTTCCTGGAAGTTGATCTTCAGAAGCTGGCCGTCGACGCGGGGCTTGACGACGACCGTATTCCGCGCGGTCACGGTGCCGAGCGCGCGAATGACGACGTCGATATCGCCGCGCTTGACCTCGACCGCGCCGACCGGAACGGCCACCGAAGGGTCCCAGCGCTGCGCGCGCGCCGGCGGCTGCGAAACCATCCTGTCCGCCAGAAAATACGAAACCGCAGCCATGAGCAACAACCCGCCGATGACGCCGCCGACAATCTTCTTATTCATGCACGATCCCCCGTTGCCGCATGCCGTGGATTCCGGAACGACCGGAACAGTGGGAATCAATATAACAAACGTAAGCTCTTGAGGGTCGAATCTGGAATATTTCGTAATAAATCAGGGATCAGTGATCAGGTATCAGGAATCAGATGAAAACCGATCGGTGTTTCAACGATCTTTCTCCGGCGGCGGAGCCGCCGCTAACCGATCTGATTCCTGTCCTCTGATTCCTGATACCTGAGGCCGAAGGCCGTTCTGTCTTCTGTCATCCGATCCCTGAACCCTGATTTGTGTGCAACCAATCGCGGAGCGCGGAATCGATTCGCGTTTGCCATCCGTTTCCGGTAGCGCGGAAACGGCTCACGACATCGGGTGATAAACGGATCGTGATGCGCTCTTTGGTTTGCGCCGCCTTGGGACGCCCACGCAACTTCCTTCGCAAGGAATCCGGGAGAGCGTCGAAGCGCACGGCACGCCGCGCCTCTTCGTCGGTCCATTCCGGGTTATCGTCGTCGATCACTTCAAGATCCAGTTGCTTCTTCATAGCGTTTGACCTCGCGTTTATTCGCTTTGCGGAAACTGATGACGCGAATTCCTTTGAGGGTTTCCACGAATACCAGCGCGTGAATACGACCTTCGACCCGCCCCAAAGCGCGAAGACGTGTTTCGCCGTAATCGCGCCGCGTATCCACCGAGAAAACCGCCGTCTCAAAATCGAATTCCTCGACCCGGTCGAACGACAGCCCACGGAGCGCAAGGTTATCGGCGTTTTTGACTGAGTCGTAAGTAATTTCCATGAATTATTGTATGCACGAAAAACAAGCCTGTCAAGGACAGATGACAGGGATCAGGGATCAGGAAACAGGAGACAGGAGACAGGAAACAGGAGACAGAAAAATATGCGGCGGCTTCGGCGCCGAGGAAAAGCGACAAAAAACCGATCGGGGTTTCAAAGCTCTTTTTCCGGCGGCGAAGCCGCCGCATACTGATCTGATTCCTGACATCTGATTCCTGATACCTGAGAGGCCGAAGGCCGTTCTGTCTTCTGTCCTCTGTCTTCATCGAAAATGTGGCGCCTTCGATCTCGCCGCTCCTCCTCGGACGGTTTCCGACCCGACGCCGCCAAGACCGAATGGGCTGAAATCCCCCCATAAATTTTATGTACTTATGCGCCGAGGCCTGATTAGCTCATCAGAAACAATTCGTTCCCGCACAAGCGCACGGTGATGATAATTCATAAATACTCACCGGAGACCCCAGATGATCGCCCTTGTAAAAACAAACTATCGAAACGAAGCGCTCTTCGAGGAAACACTCGCCGGGCACCCGGATTTTCCGCGTCTCATCGCGCTCAAGATCGACGTCCAGCGGCGTGGCGTCCATTATTCCGAACGCGCCCAAAAGGCCGTCGATCCAGAGATTCACCAACTTCGCAGCCCGTATATCTTCGGTTCGCGCGACGGCGAAATCAAAGCGCTGCCCGAATCCTTGCTCTTGCGCGATGGGACGACGATCCTCACCGACCCGACGCCGCCGGACCAAGACCCGTACATCGTCGACCACGTCGACGGGCGCTTCGTCCTCATCGACCGAGGGGAAATCCTCGAAGCCGTCGAATTGTGGCCGAAACCGGCGTATTACGGCAAGACGACCCGATCCGGTCTGCCGATGAGTCACATCGTCACTGCGCGCCCGCAACGGCTCAACGTTTTCCAATCGAGTTTCTGCTACTTCTGGGCCGAGGATAAAGGCTGCCGCTTCTGCGACATCGTCACGCACACGAAGCAACAGCGCCAGGAACTCGGCGTACCGAATCGCCTGACTCCGGAGGACGTGCGCGAAACCGTCGCCGAGGCGATCAAGGAAGCCGGACGCTTCACGAGTCTCTGCCTGACCGCCGGCTCGGTCATCAAAGGAGCGCGTCTATTTGACCGCGAAGTCGATTTCTACGTCGAACTGCTTCAGGCGATCGGCGAAAACTTCAGGACGAAAAAATTTCCGAGCCAGTTGATCGCTTCGGCCTTCGACGAAGATCAACTCGCCCGTCTGTACGAAGAAACCGGCCTGACGAGTTATACCAGCGACCTGGAGGTCTTCGGCGAGGAACAGTTCAACTGGATATGCCCCGGAAAGGCGAAATGGGTCGGCTACAAAGAATGGCGCGAACGCCTGATCCGCGCCGTCGGCATTTTCGGGCGCGGTCACGTCGGGACGGGTCTCGTCGGAGGCGTCGAACTTGCGAAGCCCCACGGTTTCCGTACCGAAAACGACGCGCTCGAATCGACGCTCTCCGAAGCCGAAGCCCTCGCCGAACGCGGCGTCACGACGGTCTATATCGTCTGGGTACCGCGTCCGGGGTCGGCGCTCTCGGGTCAGAAGGCGCCTTCGCTCGATTATTACATTCGCCTGGCAACAGGACTCCAGAACCTGCGCGTCAAATACGGCCTTCGTGTCGACTTCGACGATTACCGCCGTTGCGGGAACCACCCCGACAGCGACCTCGCCCGCCTGCAATGAACGCAAATTCCGCGCGGCATCCGACGACGCGGACGCGCGCGTTTCAACGAAAGGAAAGACATGAGCATCCCCCTCTCCGCCGAAACGATCGAACTCCTCGGCGACCCCGACACACTCAAGGTATTGACCACCGTCGACACGAACGGTAGTCCGCATGCGGTTGTCAAGAAATCGCTGCACACGGCCGACGACGGAACGATACATTTTCTGGAAATATTCGAAGCGTCCGTATCACACCGGAACCTGACGGCTTCGATCTGGTTCGACCGCAAGGTCTCGATCCTCCTTTTCGGGAAAGAAGGCCGTCAGACGCAGATCAAGGGCCGGCCCGTAAAGTGTCATATCAGCGGCCCGGTTTTTCTCGATCACTACGCCAGAGTCCGCGAACGCCTGGGCGACGTCGACCTGGCCGGCGTCTGGGTCGTCGAACCTGAGGAGGTCATCGACGAGAGCTTCGCGGTGCGCAAGGCACAGTACCGCGCGGAACACCCGGATTTCATTCACCTCGACCGTATCGCAAAACCCCTGGAAGAGGTGGGCGTATGAAAATCGTCCTCGTCCACCCCGCGTTCTTCGACGATAGCGAGTTTCGCAACCGCTACGAGGATTACATCGACTGGATTCGCGGCGGGAACCTCTACGTCGCGCCCTTCGAACCACCGCTGGGGCTGGCTTACGTCTGCGCGTACGCGAAGCGGCGAGGGCACGAACTCATACTCCTCGACATGCAGGCGCTCATGATGGACAGCGGAGCGCTCGCCCAGCGCCTCGCCGACGAAGCGCCGGATATCGTCGGCGTCACGGCGATGACGCCGACACTGCCCGAAGCCTTGCGCGTCGCAAAAACCGCGCGCCTCACGCTCCCCGAGGCAAAAATCGTCCTCGGCGGCGTCCACCCGACACTCGACCCGGAGAGCGTCCTGCAAAGCGCCGACGTAGACTTTGTCATTCGCGGCGAGGGCGAAGAAGTCCTGTGTCGCCTCGTCGACGCGCTCGACGGAAAGGACATTCGCCTCGACGCAATCGAAGGGCTTTGCTTCCGGAACGGAAACGGAAAGCATATCGTCCCCAAGGCGCCGCCGATCCGCGACCTCGACGCGCTGCCCGGCGCGGATTACGAATCCTTCCCCGTCGAGCGTTACATCGAACACAACAGCGTCCTGCGCGGCATTCGCGGCGTTTCGATGATCGTTTCGCGCGGATGCCCCTACGCGTGCTCCTTTTGCGCCGTCCAGCAAACGATGAGCCGCTTGTGGCGGATAAAATCGGTTCCGAAGGTCGTCGACGAAATCGTCGAGCTGCGTGACCGTTACGCGCTCGACGGCGTCTGGTTCAAGGACAGCATCTTCAACATGAAGCTTGCCTGGACACGCGAATTCTGCCGGACGATGATCGACCGCAAGGTCGACATCGAATGGCAGGCGAATACGCGCGTCAACCTCTTGAATGACGACGAACTCACACTCATGAAAAAAGCGGGCTTGCGCCAGATCGACCTCGGCATCGAATCGGGTTCGCCGAAAAGCCTCCTGCGCCTCAACAAACAGATCACCGTCGAGCAGATTCGGGAAAAGGTGAAACTCGCAAAAAAACACGTCCGCGTTTTCGGCTTTTTCATGATCGGAATTCCCGGCGAGACCGAGGAAGACGTCGAACAGACCTTCGAATTCGCCAAGACGCTGGATCTCGACCGCTGGAGCTGGAGCATCTACAGCCCCCTACCGGGTTCGCCGCTCTACGACGAACTCGTCTCCGAAGGCCGCGTCAAACCGATCCATCTGAATCACGAAAACATCCACTTCACCCGTCCCTACGAGGGCATCACCGGCGTTTCACCGAAAAAGCTCCAAGCGTATTACAGTGAAATAAACGACTATTTCACGCGCCGTCAAGCGCCTTTCTGAACACAGCGCCGGGTTTCGCGCGTCTGCGCGTGAAACCCCGCGCTCGTTTTCACGTATCGGGAAGTTAGCCGATGAAATCAGAACGAATCAGCGCGCGTTTTTGAGGCTTTCGGCCTTGTCGATCGCCTCCCAGGTGAATTCGGGTTCGTCCCGGCCAAAGTGTCCGTACGCGGCGGTCTTCGCGTAGATCGGGCGCAGGAGGTCCAGCGACT
>JAISDL010000224.1 GCA_031264825.1 Accumulibacter sp.
CGATGTTGCACTGACACAGGAGACAGAAGACGGGAGACTGGAGACAGATGAAAACCGATTCCACCCGCGAACGGCGCGAACGTCTTTGTTGGGGCCCGGCGTGCCGTGCCCAGCGGCGGTATAGGTTGGTGGTGAGCACAGCGAACCCCAACGATTCCGCAGGCGCTTCAGGAATCAGGAGACGGGAGACAGAAGACAGATGAAAACCGATCGGTATTTTGTTGCTTTTCCACGGCGGCAACGCCGCCGCTGACCGATCTGATTCCTGTCTCCTGATTCCTGAACCCTGATAGGGCACGGCGTGCCGTGCCCCTACAAAGACTTTCGCGCCTTTCGCGGTTGAAATCGGTTTTCATCTGTCTCCCGTCTCCCGTCTCCTGTCGCCTGTCGCCTGTCTCCCGTATGCGCTTGCATTTTGCGCGGCGCGAACATAGACTTCTCAGGATGGCTCGAGTACGGCAGGGTGAAGTCGACCGGGGACGAGCTTGAAGTGGAATCAGCGCCTGATTGAAGTGACGAGGAGGGTGATCATGGATGAGAAAGGTGAAAAAGAAACCAAGGACGCGAAATTTACCACGCAGGACAAGCTGGCTTTGAAGGAGTACACGAACAAGGCGACCGGTGCTCTGAAGAACCAGGAACTGGGCGCGATGAAAGAGAGTATTTTGGGGACGATAAAGGGCTGGCTCGGTATCGGGGCGAAATAGGCTTCGGCCTTTCCGAGGCCGCCCGCGTAAACCTTGGAGATACGCGCGCCGCGCGATTTTGAGGGCGGTTGAGGAGGATTTTGTTTCGCACGCTTCAAACCCCCGTCCAACCTATACCGCCGAGAACGGAGCGGAGACGCTATAGGCTGGGCTGAGGAACGAGGGCCACAACGATTCCGAGGCGGCATGGAAAAACGCACGGCTTGGGGTGAACCTCCCTTGAATACCATTCCGCCGTACCCACCATCATTCATACGTATGCGGAACGTTGGGCATCGCTTCGCTCACCCCAACCTATACCGCCGCTGGGCGCGCCGCGCCGTGCCCATCAGAGGACAGATGTCAGGGATCAGATGAAAACCGATCGGTATCCCCTTGATTCTCTCCGGCGGCAACGCCGCCGCTCACTGATCTGATCCCTGATTCCTGATCCCTGATTCGCATCCGGCGCAGTCCCCGCAGCAGGACTTTTTGTCGCCATTGAGGACGCGCCAAAGCGCGATGGCCGCGATGCAAACGACGATGGCTCCGGTGATGAAAGTTCCCAGGTTCATGTTTCCACCTCGTGTCGGCTCAGATTCATTCCTTTTCAAGGCTCGGGTTCGTCGGCGCCCTGAAGAGCGCGTATAAAAAGAACGCCGTCACGCCGAGCGCGGCGGCGACGCCGAAGTCGAATCCCGCACCGGTGAAGAATTTTCCAAACTGGTAGATGCAGAAGGCAACAAGGTAGGCCAGAACGCATTGGTAGGCGATCGCCACCGAGAACCATTTCGCGCTGTTCATCTCGCGCCGGATCGCGCCCATCGCCGCGACGCAGGGCGCGCAGAGCAGGTTGAAAACGAGGAAGGAGTACGCCGAGACGACGGTGAAGCTCGATTGGAGCACCGCCCAGACTTCTTCGCCGTCCTCAGCAACTTCGGTAAAGCCGTAGAGGATGCCGAAGGTTCCCACGACGTTTTCCTTTGCGATCAGCCCGGTCAGCGCGGCGACGGTGGGTTGCCACTCGCCCCAGCCCAAGGGGGCGAAAATCCAGGAGACGGCCGACCCGACGCGCGCGAGGAGGCTGTTCTGCATTTCGACGCTTCCGAATCCTTCGTTCGACCAGCCGAAGCTCGACGCGAACCAGACGAAGATCGTCGAGAGCAGGATGATGCTTCCGGCTTTTTTCATGAACGACCACGAACGTTCCCACATGCTGAAGAAAACGTTGCGCGCGGCCGGCCAGCGGTAGGGCGGGAGTTCCATGACGAAGGGCGCCGGGTCGCCCGAAAACAGGCGCGTCTTTTTGAGGACGACGCCGGAGCAGACGATCGCCGAGATCCCGATGAAGTAGGCGCTGGGCGCGACCCACCACGCACCGGAAAAAAGCGCGCCCGAGATCAGCGCGATGACCGGGAGTTTCGCGCTGCACGGGATGAACGTCGTCGTCATGATCGTCATCCTTCTGTCGCGCTCGTTTTCGATCGTCCGCGACGACATGATTCCGGGAACACCGCAGCCCGAACCGATCAGGATCGGGATGAAGGATTTGCCCGACATGCCGAATTTTCTGAAAATCCGGTCCATGATGAAGGCGATCCGCGCCATGTAGCCGCAGCTTTCGAGAAAGGCCAGGAAGAAGAAGAGGATCAGCATCTGCGGAATGAAGCCGATCACCGCGCCGACGCCGGCGACGATGCCGTCGAGGATCAGCGACTGGAGCCACTGCGCGCAGTCGATCGAGTTCAGGATTTCTCCCAGAGCGACCGGAACGCCGGGGATTCGCGCACCGAAGAGTTCCCAACCCTTGCCGAAGACGCCGTCGTTGGCCCAGTCGGTCGCGTAGGAACCTACCGTCGTCACCGAAACGAAATACACGACGAACATCACGAAGGCAAAAATCGGCAGCGCGAAAAAGCGGTTCGTGACGACGAGGTCGATCCGGTCCGACACGGTGAGCGCGCCCTTACGCTTCGTTTCCAGGCACCCGCCGATCACCGATTCGATATACGCGTAGCGCTCGCTCGTGATGATGCTCTCGCTGTCGTCGTCCATCTCGGTTTCGCATTTGCGGATGTCTTCTTCCAGATGCGCGCGCGTCGCGGCGTCGACGCGCAATTTGGCGGCGATTTTCTCGTCGCGCTCGAAGAGCTTGATGGCGTACCAGCGCTGGACGTTATCCGGCAGGTCGTGGAGGACGGCCTCCTCGATGTGCGCCAGCGTGTGTTCGACGCTCCCGCTGAAGCTGTGGCGCGGCGTCGGCGCGGGCTTCCCGGCAGCGGCGATCGCCGCTTCGGCCGCCTCGACGATCCCTTCGCCGGAAAGCGCGGAAATTCCGAGCGCCTTGCACGCGAGCGTCTCCGAGAGGCGTTCAAAGTCGATCCGGTTGCCGAGCTTCTTCACGGCGTCCATCATATTGACCGCCGTGACGACCGGAATCCCCATTTCCACGAGCTGCGTCGTCAGAAAAAGGTTGCGCTCGAGGTTCGTCCCGTCAATGATGTTCAGGATCGCGTCCGGGCGCTCGTCGGCGAGATAATCCCGCGCGATGACTTCTTCCAGCGAATACGGCGAGAGCGAATAGATCCCCGGAAGGTCGACGATCAGCACGTCTTTCGCGCCCTTGAGCTTCCCTTCCTTTTTCGCGATCGTCACCCCGGGCCAGTTTCCGACGAATTGATTCGACCCGGTCAAGGCGTTGAACAGCGTCGTTTTACCGCTGTTGGGGTTGCCCGCAAGGGCGATACGGATCGTCATGGAAAGTTTTCCTCCGCCTTAAAGCGTGTGACGCCGCCGGAGGCGTCCGCGCC
>JAISDL010000047.1 GCA_031264825.1 Accumulibacter sp.
CGCGAACATGGAAGAGATGGCGTCGTCGCTGCGCGTCGTGCGAATCGACGATGACGGCGCGCCCGACCCCTTCGTGATCGAGCGCGTCGAACCCGCGCCGCTCCCCGTCCGGGAAAAACCTCCGGCGGTCCAGCAGAAATGAGCGGAACACACTTCGACCCGCGTCGGCGCCGCGTGCTGGGCATGCTCGCGTTTCTTTCCGGGTGTACGCCGTATCTTTTGCGGGTCAAGGGGCGGAAAGCGGAACTCTATGCGCGTATGAAGTGTCACGGGATCAACCGAGAGGATATGCCGGAACTCGCGGAACTGCTGTTTGATAGGAGCGGGTTGCTTCATACGGATAGCTACAGACTTGATACGAAGGGTCTGATCAATCCCGGCGAGCATTACCGGATGGAGGCGGATGAGTTCATCGTGTCCATGAAAATTCCCGACGCGCCGCCGTCGATCCGACAGGAGCTATTGCCCTATGCCGATACCCGGCGCCCTGGTCGGACGATGAGAAATATGTTGAAGCGCCATAATGAAAAAGCGATGCTCGCCATGCTCGTCTGGAACTTCGACACGAGCGTTTCCCCGCCGGAATGGCTCCGGACCGGGAGGGTCACGCTCACTTATAACATCGTCAAGCCGGAAGACCTGACGGACTATTCGACCCCGGAAAAATTTTTGCAAATGTGCGACAAGTTTCTGAAGAACCAGATTCCCACGCAGAAAGAGATCGAAGACGCGCGGCGTCAGGGTCGGGTCGACCTTAGGAACGGCAATCAGATCATACAGGCTGCTGAAACAGTCACGATCAACGGGCACCTTTGGGTACGCTATGCTTTGAATCATCATGGCACACGGAATTATTTTTTACTCACATCCCTTTGGCCGGACAGGAGTCTACTCGTCGATTTTCGTATGCCGTTCTACAATTACAGGGCGAATTCCGGACCTTCGAGCTACCTCGAAATGTTCAAAAAAGCATACGCGAACATGGAAGAGATGGTGTCGTCGTTGCGCGTTGCTCGAATCGACGGCGCGCCCGACCCCTTCGTGATCGATCGCGTCGAACCCGCCCCCCTCCCCGTCCGAGCGCGCTCCCCTACAGGCTCAGACTGAAGCTGAAGCCGGTCGTCACCGAGTCGGTGAGGAAGCCCTTCGGCTTGTCGATCGGCGTTCCGATGAAAACGTCCCAAGAGGCCGCCTTGTACCCGCCCCGGACGCCGAGTACCGCGCCGGTCAAAGACCTGCCGAGCAAGAGTTGTGCGCTGTGCCCGCCGACTCTGCCGTGGTCGATGCCCAGATACAGTTCCTGCCCTCCCGGCAAGGCCACCCCCAGGTCGTTGCGCGCGAACCAGCCGCGTTCGGCCATCAGGATCACCTGCCCGTCGAAGCCCCGTACCGAATAGCGCCCGCCGATCGCGAAACGATCCTGCGGAACCAGCGGCGTCCGGTTCCATTGCGCGCGTCCGTAGAAGCTGTAACGGAAGTTCTGTCCGAAACCCTGGAAGGGATAATTCAGAGAAAAGTCTGCGGTGAGTAGGCGGGGCCGTGCCGTCCCTTCGCCGAAGTCGTCTTCGGGCGCGCGTTTCGCCGAGAAGGCGCCGGTACCGCGCTTCCAGGTGAGATTGGCGTCGACGACGGCGCGCCCGATGAAGCGGCGGTGGTTGACTCCCGCTTCCCATCCTGCCATGCGGCGTTGCTGGACTTCGATTTCCGTGTCGTCGATATAGTTGCGGTAGCGCGTCAGGTAGCCGCGCAGCGAAATATTGGTTTTGCCGAGGGCGTCGCGATGGACGAGGCGCGAGAGCCGGGCTTCCCAGGTTTGCGAAAAGCCGCTGTAGACGTAGTTCTGGTTGAGGCCGACGACGGTCTGATGGTAGCGGTTGTCGCTGTCCGTCAGCGCGAGCATCCAGTAGCCGTAGGGGAGCGAGTAGTGGAGCGTGTGCCCTTTCGTTCCGCGTTCGGAGCGGTGCGCGCCCAGACTGTGGTTGTAGCTGAAGTAGAAGAGGTCGTTCAGCGTGAGGAGGTGGTCGGCGGAGACCGTCGTGCTTCCCAGGTATTTCCCGGTGGTCTTGAGGCCGCCGTCGTTCGCGGAGAAGTTGACGCGAAACGGGAAGCTTTGTTTCCAGGCGATCGCGAGGTCGCTTTCTCCGGCGCGTTCGCCGGGTTCGATGCGGATGTCGGCTTCGGCGGTCGGGATGCGTTTGAAGTTTTCGAGGCCTTGTTCGATGTCGCGCAGGTTCAGAAGGTCGCCGGGGCGCATGGGGAGGGCGTTCCAGACCGTGCCGCGCCCCGCGTCGTTTTGGGAGAAACGAATGGCGCGAATCCGCCCCGGAAGGAGCGTCAGTTTGAGCGTTCCGGTCGAGAAGTCTTGCGGTTCGGCGAGTACGCGCGTCGTGACGTAGCCGCGCGCGATGATCGCGTCTTGTATCCGGGACATGGCCTGGCGGAGGCCTTGGACGCCGAGACAGCGTCCGGTCGCGGGGTCGTCGGGCGGGTCGGCGGCGGCGAGCGACCAGCCCCAATCGGCGCGCGTCGCTGCGTCGGGATAGACGATGGTCCGGAGGGTGAAGCACGGGGTTTCGTTTTGGGGGAGTTTGCGGGCGGGGCCGGTCTCTTCGGTCGGGAGGCGGACGTCGGGTCTGCGTTCTTGTTGTTCGCGCAATTCGCGTTCTCTTTCGCGTTGGCGCAGGATTTCCTGCGCGTCGCGCGCTCCGGGGGAGACTTGGGCGTGCGCGCCGACGCCGATCGATGCGAGAAAGAAGGCGAGGGAAATCCGTGCGGGAAGGCGTTTCTGGAACGCATTTGAAACAGACGGAGAATTCCTGTCCTTCGATGCCGCGCGAGGCGACTTCGACGCCGAAAAAAACATTTTGAACCGTACTATGTGGTGGGTACGACAGCTCTCGGCGCCCTCCGCGCCGAATTGCCGAACTGTCACGAGACTGTCATTTTACCCGAATGTCGGGCGGGTGTCTGGATTTTGTACACTGTTCTTGGTACAAAAACCACTGAGAATCCAGTATGTGATCCTTGTCCGTTCCGCTTTCCAGAAACTTCCCCAGTGGACCACAGCGAAGAAAATTCCATCTATCCGATCAAAATTATTGCTTTTTGACAGGAGCGTGATCACGATGACTCACGATGACATTGTGCGCATGACCGCGCCGGAGCGACTGGCGCTTATTGGCGACCTTTGGGATAGCCTGAGCGAGGAAGATACACCCTTGCCGATGCCGCAGTTTCAGGAACTTCAACGCCGGATGGCGTCGTTCGACCGTGACCGTGATCGTGCCCATGCCGTGAGTTGGGAGCATCTCAAGGCCGAGTTGATCAAAAGAGAGCATCCGTAAGCATCCATCCAATCCGAGCCGAAAATCGCGGAGAACCGAACCCGAAAAGCCTGAGTCACCCGGAAAACACCGTCTATTCTTTCAGCATTCGCGCGACGAGGGCGGCGCGTGCCGAGTGGATGAGTTCGGCGATTCTCTCCGGGAAACGGCAGTTTCGTGCGATTTCACCCGCGTCGACGTCCCGCGCCGCATCGAGCGCGCGCTGAAACAGATGCGGGTCGGGGATCGGTTTGTCCTCCCACCCCAGGCGGCCGTGGTAGTCGCAGTCGCAGGCTTCGATCAGGCGCTCGAAACGTTCCGGGCGACGAAAGGCGTCGGTCTGTTCGAGAATCCCGACGATCGTCCCGGCGCGTAAACCTCCGCTCCGGCGGATGTTGCCGTGATGGCGCGCGACGAGGAGCGCCAGGTCGCGGCACTCGGACGGCGGTCGCAGGCGCGCGCAAACGGCCTTGACGAGCGGGACGCCGCGCTCTTCGTGTCCGGTGTGGCGCGGCAGGTCGGCTTGCGGCGTCAATCCCTTGCCGAGGTCGTGCAGAAGGACTGCAAAACGCACCGGCAGCGCGTAGGCGTGGCGTGCGGCACAGTCGAGCGCCATCATGACGTGCACGCCGGTATCGACTTCGGGGTGGTAATCCGAGCGTTGCGGCACGCCGAAAAGCGCGTCGAGTTCCGGGATCAGGCGCTTCAGGGCGCCGCACTCACGCAGGATGGCGATCATGCGCGATGGGTGTTCGGTCATCAGGCCCTTGGCGATTTCCTGCCAGATGCGTTCGGCGACCAAGTAGTCGATTTCCCCGTCTTCGACGAGGCGGCGCATCAGCGCGAGGGTTTCCGGGGCGACGGAAAACGTCGAAAAACGCGCGGCAAAGCGCGCGATGCGCAAAACCCGGACGGGGTCTTCCGCAAACGCGGGGCTGACGTGCCGCAGGACGCGCGCCTTCAAATCGGCGACGCCGCCGAAGGGGTCGATCAGCGTTCCGTCTTCGGCTTGCGCGATCGCGTTGACCGTCAGATCGCGGCGCGCGAGGTCGTCTTCGAGTGAAACTTCGGGCGCCGAATAAAATGCGAAGCCTTTGTAGCCCCTGCCGGATTTCCGTTCGGTACGCGCGAGCGCGTATTCCTCGTGCGTTTCCGGGTGGAGAAAGACGGGGAAGTCCTTGCCGACCGGCCGATAGCCTTTTGCCAGCATTTCTTCGGGGGTGCCGCCGACGACGACGTAATCACGGTCGCTGATCGGCAAGCCCAATAAGGCGTCGCGGACGGCGCCTCCCACGGTATAGATTTGCATAAGTATTCGTCAAAAAGTAAAACCCACCTTTTTGCCGGGTTGGTGGGTTTGAAGGTGGGCAAAGCCCACCTTCAAACCATGTAAAAACAACGCCAAACCAGTCCGGCCTTGGGGTTCTCTTGCTGCGGCTCGGCATCAAAGCAGGAACGATTGGGAAAGTGAATACGGGTTACGGCAGATACTCGCGCTTCGCTTCGTTTTCAGCCGGGGGTTGGACGACGCCAAGACGCCGCTTGATCAGTTGCGGTCCGGCGTCGAAAAGGATCGCGTAATAGACCGTATTGCTCATCACTTTCTTGACGTAGTCGCGGGTTTCGTTGAAGGGAATCGTTTCCGCGTAAATCGCGCCTTCGATGGCTTGGCGAGGCCGCCATTGGCGCGCCCTGCCCGGCCCCGCGTTGTACGCCGCCGAGGCGAGCACCGGGTGTTCGTCGAGGCTGTCGAGCACCATGCGCATATACGTCGTGCCGAGCAGCACGTTGGTTTCGGTATCGTTGACGCGGGAGTGCTGATAATCTTGAAGTCCGATCTGCTTGGCGACCCAGCGCGCCGTTTTGGGCATCAACTGCATCAAGCCCGACGCGCCCACGACCGACTTCGCGTCGACGATGAAGCGGCTTTCCTGACGCATCAGCCCGTAGACCCAAGCGTCGTCGAGCGACAATTTTTTTGCCGCCGGACGAATCGTGTCGGCAAAGGGCGCGAGGTAGCGCAAGCTGTAATCGTGCTCGGCCTGTGTCCGGTCCGCCGCCGAAATCGCGCGGTCGAAAAATCCCGCGCTCCGCGCGAACTCCGACGCAGCCAAAAGTTCGCGGTCGCTCATTCCGCGCATCGCCCAGTTCCATTCCAGCACGCCTTCGAAACGCAGATCCGCGCGAATCAGCGCCAGACTCCGCCGGAGCCCGGGATTCGAGGACGCGCGCGCGATCTCTTCGTTCGTCGGCGCGGTGGCTTTCGGCGGAACGACGACGGCGCGTCCGAGTTCTTCGCTCGCCAGTTGACTGTAAAACTCGGGAGCGCCCGCGATTTTCTCGAACATGGCCTTGGCCTCGGCCTCGCGCCCTTCCGCGCGGAGAGCGCGACCCCGCCAATAAATCCAGACGCGCTGTCCCGCCAATTCTTCGGGCATCCGCTCGACGATGCCGCGAAGCGTCGGCCAATTCTGCGCGCGCAACGCGGCGCGCGCCTTCCATTGGATCAGATGGTTTGAAAGCGGAGCGCGCCCCGCTTTCCGAAACCAGGCGAGCGCCTCGGGTCGGTGGCGCTGCGCCGCCCAGCCGGCCACCTGGCTCCACGCCCATTCCTTTTCGCCGGTTTTGAGTTTTTTTTCGATCCGCTTCAAATGCTCGGCGGCGAGGGGCACGTCGCTTCGGGCGGCGCGGACGATCGCGAGAATCGCCAGTTCGCGCAGCATCTGATTTTCCGAAAAATCTTTCGGGAGATGTTTCAGCCACGGCAGCGGTTTCATGGTCACGGCCTTTGCCGTCGCTTCGTCGGGCATCTGGCTCTCCGGCAGATAGTTCATGCTGTAACGCGCCGCTTCGACCTTGCCGGCTTCGATCTGGCGGCGAATCCGCGCCCAGACGTCGTCGACCTGGACGCGCTTTTCGACGATCAGGCTTTCAAGCAAAGGAAGGCAGGCTTCGGGCGGGTCGGCAAGATTCAGCCACAGCGGCGTCGCCGCGTTGAGCGTCGCCGTTTTTCCGCGCCGCCTCCGTTCCGCCTGAAGCGCGTAACAACGCAAGTCCTGCTCTGGCTGGAGAAGCACCGGGTATTCGGCGTTGAACTCGTTCCACCGACCGCGCTTTCCAAGGAATCTCAGCCAATCGCCGCGCATTTTTTCGGCGAGAAACTCGCCGGGGTAGCGCCCGATGAATTTTTGCACCGCTCCATGCCCAAGGGTATCGAAATTCAGCCGGATTCGCCAGTAGTCGATGTAGGCCGAAAGTTCGTGCCCGTCCAAGGTCCGCGCGATTCGCTCAAATTCGGCGCGATCGCCGGCTTGCACGACCTTGCGCGCGAGGACGATACGCTCGTCGGGGAGGAGGTTTTCCAGCGCGACCGGTGTTTTGGGCGGAGCGGCCAAAACCCCGGACGCGGCAATAAAACAGATGAACGCGAAGCGCTTCATGTCATGATAAGCTAGGAGCTATGAATACCGACCCGAGCATATCATAAAGATGGCGCGCGAACCCGCGTTCGACGCCGACGAAGCGAAAGCGCGTGCCGACGCGCGCCGCGCATTGCGCGCGCGCCTCATCGAACGACGCCTCGCCGTTTCGCCCAGCGCGCACGCGCTTTTTTCGAGCCGGATCAGCGACTCCTTGCAGGCACATTTCCCCGAACTGGAAGAACGGCGCGTCGCCTTTTACTGGCCGATGAAAAACGAGCCTGACCTGCGCCCCCTGCTGCGCCGCTGGACTCAGCGCAATCGACCGGGTTTCATGGCGCTCTTGCCGGTCGTCAAAGAGCGCGGAAGCGCCCTCGTCTTCAGAAAATGGACTCCCGACGCCCCGATGGCGACCGACGCGTTCGGTCTCGCCGTCCCCGACGAAAACGCCGCCGCCGCAAGCCCCGAAGCCCTGTTGATCCCGGTCAACGCCTTCGACGCGGCGGGCTACCGGCTCGGATACGGCGGCGGCTTTTTTGACCGGACGCTGGCGCAACTCGAACCGCCCCCGCTGGCGATCGGGGTCGGTTTCGAAATGGCGCGCGTCGACTCGATCGACCCGGCGACGCACGACAGGAGGCTGAACGCCGCCGTGACCGAAGCCGGCGTTTACCGTTTCGGCTGATTCCTCTTCCAGATCGCTCATGCGCGCCGTATCCGGTCGGCGCTTCCGGGTTTTCTCAAACTTCACACAAACGGCGGCAATATTCGACGCCATGTCGGTAGAGGGGATGACTTCGGTAGTCGCCCAATTCGGCCCGGGGAATCAGGCGAGCGATGCGTTCCGACCTTCGCGCGTCCAGGATCGGCGACCAACGGCGGAGCAGGTCGTCGATCGTTTCGGGCGAATTGCAAACCGGAAGCATGTCGCAGCCCGCCTCCCACGCCGCCCGCGCCCGCGCGACGCCGTCGCCGACGGCGCCTGCGCCCTCCATCGAGAGATCGTCCCTGAACCCCGCGCCGTCAAACTTAAGATTATTTCTTAAATAGTTGTGCCAAATCATTGAAAATCCAGATGATTTATTATCAACGGAAGAATAAATCACGTGCGCGGGCATGATCGCGTCGAGCTTCAGGCGCCGGTAAGGTTCGATGTCGTTTGCCAGTTCGTCGAGGCTTCTTTCGTCGATGGAAGCCGCCGTATGCGAATCCGCCTCGGCCCACCCGTGCCCCGGAAAATGTTTTCCGCACGCGGACATCCCCGCTTCATGCAGGCCGTCGATCAACGCGCCGGCGAGCGCGACGACGGTTTCGGGAGTACGGTGAAACGCGCGGTCGCCGACGACGGCGCTTCGTCCCCAATCGAGGTCGAGAACCGGCGTAAACGAAAGGTCGACGCCGCAGGCGCGCAATTCCGCCGCGAGCACGAAACCGATCGAACGCGCGGCCTCGCACGCCTCAAGAGGCGTTTCCTCCCAAAGTTTTCCGAGCGAACGCATCGCCGGCAGACGCGTGAACCCCTCGCGGCAGCGCTGAACCCGCCCGCCTTCGTGGTCGATCGCGATCAGGAGCGGCGGAGAACGGAGCGCATGCACCTCACGGGTCAGGTGTAAAAGTTGTTCCGGGGATCGATAATTCCGCGTAAAAAGGATCAAGCCGCCGACCTTCGGGTCGAGAAGGCGCTTGCGGTCGTCGGCTTCGAGTTCCGGCCCATTGATGTCGATCATCAAGGGGCCGTAAGCGCATTGGGTCATGGCTCTCCTCTCGCGGCTTTGCGTTCCAGAACGACGAAGGCGAGCGCGAAGTCGCGTTCGTCGGAGAGCGACAGGTGCGCGGTGACGTGTTTTTCTTCGACCCATTCGGCGAGTTCCGGCGCGTAGGCGAAGAAAGGCTGCCCCAGCGCGCTGTTTCTGACCGTGATCGCGGGAAGGAGAACCGGTGCGCGCAAACCCGTCCCGAAGGCTTTCGCGAGCGCTTCCTTGGCGGCGAAACGCTTGGCGACGAAAGCCGCCGCCGCGCGCGACTGACGCGCATTTGCGGCTCTTTCGGGGTTTTCCTTGCCGGAAAACGCGGAAATGGCGTCGCCGAAAGCGCGCCGGAAGGTCTCGGCTTCCTCGTCGGACAGGATTTTTCCGGCGACGGCGTCCGCGTAGCGCTCCAGAAGACGGAAAATCCGCGCAACGGCGACAATGTCCGTCCCGACGCCGACGATCATGGCAAAAGGCGCGCCTCGCGGATCAGCCGCTTCATTTCTTTGACCGCCTCGCGCATTCCGACGAAAACGGCGCGGCTGACGATCGCGTGGCCGATGTGCAGTTCCCGGACGCCGGGAAGACGCGCGATGGGCTGGACGTTGAAGTAGGTCAGCGCGTGTCCCGCGTTGAAGCGCATTCCACGCGCGAGGATCGCGTCCCCGGCGTCGCGGATTTTTTCGAGTTCGGCGACGACCGCGGGACTTTCGGCGTCGCGCCCCATCGTGTGGAAGGCGTGCGCGTAAGGGCCGGTATGGATTTCGCAGACGCGCGCGCCGATCCTTGCCGCCGCGTCGATCTGCGCCAAGTCGGCGTCGATGAAAACGCTGCTGAGGATACCCGCGTCGCTCAAAACGCCGACCGCTCTTTTGAGCTTCTCTTCCTGCGAGAGAATGTCGAGTCCGCCCTCGGTCGTGATTTCATTCCGCCCTTCGGGGACGAGCATCGCCATCTCGGGTTTCAGGCGACAGGCGATCCCGACCATTTCGTCCGTCGCCGCCATTTCCAGATTCAGCTTGATCTGCGTGAGCGTCCGAAGCTTTTCGACGTCGCTGTCCTGGATATGCCGACGATCCTCGCGCAGATGAACGGTAATGCCGTCGGCGCCGCCGAGATGCGCTTCGGCGGCGGCCCAGACGGGTTCGGGTTCGTAGGTTTGACGCGCCTGACGGATCGTGGCGACGTGGTCGATGTTAACGCCGAGTTCAATCATTCTGGAAACCCTGGTTGGTCGCGCCTCCGGCGCGGGGCGTCTTCACTCCGCACGGGAGGGAAACGATCTTTCCGCACACGATTATCCCTCCAAAGGGAGAGCATCCCAATCGAAGCGCGTTTTTGACGAAGGTGATTATAATTCCTGAAGCTCCACGAAGAATTTTCGCGCGTGCAGGTCCCTGCCGCTCGTGTAGTGCGCGATCAAGACGCGCATGAGCTGCTTGGCCTCCGCGAGCGAACGCGGGTCGGAAAAATCCCCGTCGCGCATGTCGATCAGCGTCTTCCCCTTGACCAAGAGCGCCTGATCGTGCCCTTCTGCCCGAACCGGCCCTCTTTCGATTTCATAAACGTAGGCGTCTGACGCGACGATGGGCACACCGTCGGCGTCGTGTTCGAGCGTCAAGCCGTAGCCGAGTTCGCGCAGGAGCGCGCACTCGAAAACGCGCAGGTCGGATTCGCGCGGATTTTCGGCGAGCCTCCGCAAGGTTTCCGCATAAGCCGAAAAAAGCCATTCGTGCGCGTCGGCGCGCGGCAAAAAATGCAGCAGAAGTTCGTTCAGATAGTAGGCGCAAAGCAGGGCCTTGCCCGAAAGGAGCGCTTGACCACCCTGCCATTCGGCTTTTGTCAGCGTATGCACCTCGCCGTTCCCCGACCAAGCGACTTCGAGCGGCTGAAACGCGAGCAGGAGACCCCGGAGCGCCGAACGCGGACGCCGCGCGCCCCGCGCCATCAGCGCGACGCGACCGTAGTCGCGCGAAAACATTTCGACGACGAGGCTCGTTTCGCTGAAGGGGCGGGCGTGCAAAACGTACGCCGGCTGCCCGACCGTCGTTCGCGCCATCGATTCAGACCCTCCGCAAAACGCGGCGCGCCGTCGCGTACTCTGTACGCCGCGCCGCGCGCGCGCTGCCGCATCTTGGGTTCATTCGAGGTAACCCAGGCTTTTGAGCAAGCGTTCGTCGTCGTTCCACCCGGACTGAACGCGAACGAAAACTTCGAGAAAGACCTTTCCGCCGAAGCATTTTTCCATATCCTGCCGCGCTTCGGTCGCAATGCGCTTGAGCGTTTCGCCCCCTTTGCCGATGACGATGCCCTTGTGCGCCGAACGCCCGACGACGACGACGGCAGCGATGCGCCGCAGCGAAGCCTCGGTTTCAAATTTCTCGATTTCGACGGTCGCGGCGTAAGGCAGTTCGTCGCCGATGAGGCGGAAAAGCTTTTCACGGACGTATTCGGCGGCGAGAAAACGCTCGCTTTTGTCCGTGATTTCGTCCTTGTCGAACAGCAGACCCTCGTTGGGCAGATAGGCGCGGATTTCGTCCAGAAGATCGTCGGTCTGCCTCCCTTTGGCGGCGCTGATCGGGACGATCGCCGCAAAGGGGAAAAGGCTGGAAAACTCGGAAAGCAAGGGCAAGAGAAGCGCTTTATCGCCGATTTTGTCGATCTTGTTGACGGCCAGGATCACAGGCCGGTTTTTGGGAAGCAGCTTCAACACCGTCGTGTCTTCCGCGCCAAAGGACGCGGCTTCGACGACGAAAACGACGACGTCCACGTCGGTGAGCGCGTGTTTCACGCTCCGGTTGATTGCGCGGTTGAGCGCATTGACGTATTTCGTCTGGAAACCCGGCGTATCGACGAAAGCGAACTGCGCGTCCTCGCGAGTCAATATTCCCGTGATCCGGTGGCGCGTCGTCTGCGCCTTTCGGGAAACGATGCTGATTTTTTCGCCGACGAGCCGATTCAGAAGCGTCGACTTTCCGACGTTCGGGCGGCCGACGATGGCGATGAAACCCGACTTCATTTCCTGGGTCGAGGGATTTTCCGCTCCCGCGCGATCAGGAGACATGCATCGCATCGAGCGCGTGTTCCGCAGCCATCTGCTCGGCGGCGCGGCGGCTCGTTCCCCTGCCCTCCGTTTCGATTTCCAGCGCCTCGATCCGGCACGCGATTTGAAACTGCTGCGCGTGTACCGGGCCTTCCAGGGCGACGATCACGTACTTCGGGGGCAGAAGCTTGCGCCCTTGGAGGTATTCCTGGAGACGCGATTTCGCGTCCTTGAAAGGTTTTTCCAGGACGATCTCCGAGAGCGGTTTTTCGTACAATCGGGTAATCACGGTTTCGACCGCGTCGAAGCCCGCGTCGATCCAGACCGCGCCGAAAAGCGCTTCGAGCGCGTCGGCAAGAATCGAAGGGCGCAGATTTCCGCCGGATTTCAACTCCCCCTCGCCCAGCTTCAAAAACTCGCACAGTTCGAGCGAAAGCGCGAGTCTGTGGAGCATGTTCTGGCAGACGAGGTTGGACCTCAGGCGCGAGAGAATGCCTTCCGGCTGTTCCGGATAGCGGTCGAAAAGCACCTTCCCGATGGCGCCGTTGAGCGCGGCGTCACCTAGGAATTCAAGCCGCTCGTTGTGCGGCGAACCGTAGCTGCGGTGCGTCAGCGCCGTGCGGAGCAAGGCAGCGTTCGAGAACGAGTGACCGAGCGCTCGTTCAAGCCGTTCGGTCATTCGCTTCGGTCTCTTGCGGAAGTGACTCCGTGGAAATCGATCAACAGGGAAACGTTCGCAAACAGCGGAATACGTTTTTCGTAGGCAAACGAAAGGACGATGTCGCCGCCTTCTCTGGAAATGACGACCTCGTCGGGCGAAATCGAGCGAATGTGGTCGACTTCGGCGTATTTGCTGTAGATCACGCGAATTTCACCGATCATTTTCCCGCTGGCGTTCGCCGCGGTCGAGGCGATGTTTTTCTTGATCTTGTAAAACTCGATCACATCGGGAAGTATTTTCACCGCGAGGATGGCGAAGATGCACAGGACCGCTCCCAGAGCGACCATGCCCGACAAACTGACGCCACGCTGTTTTTTCATCATAGACGATTCCTTATCGAAAAGTTCCAATGCGTTTGAAGTTACCAAAATTCAACCAGATGAAGAAAGCCTTTCCGACGATGTATTCATCGGGCACGAAGCCCCAGAAGCGGCTGTCGCTGCTCTCGTCGCGATTGTCTCCCATCATGAAATAATGACCCGGCGGCACCGTGCAGACCACACCTTCGTTATTGTATAGGCAGTTCTCGCGGAACGGGAAATTCGAGGCATTTCGAATGAAGGCCGAAACACTGTCCTCGTTGAGCGTCCGGTACTCGACGCCGCCCAACTTCTCGGCGAACTGCGAGAAATAGAGTTCGCGCTCTTCGTAGTGGTAATCGTCGGTTTTCCGCGTCTCCACCGGCGTGCCGTTGATGCTCAGGCGCTTGTTCTGGTAAGCGACCTTGTCGCCGGGAACGCCGATCACGCGCTTGACGTAGTTTTGCGAAAGTTCTTCCGGGGCGCGAAAGACCATGATTTCACCGCGCTGTGGGTCTCCGATCGAAACGATCTTTTTGTCGATGATCGGAAGACGTATCCCGTAGGTGAATTTATTGACGAGGATGAAGTCCCCCGGCATCAGCGTGGGGACCATCGACCCGGAGGGAATCTTGAAGGGTTCGACGACGAAGGAACGCAGTACGAAAACGATCAGGATCACCGGGAAGAAGCCGCTGCCGTACTCGACCCATACGGGGTCGGGCGCGCCGGGCGCCCTTCGCTTGCGATAGACGGCGGCGTCGGCGACCCACAAGACGCCGCTGACGAGCAGCAAACCGAGCAGAGTCAGGGAAAAGATCAGGGAAAAATTCACACAAACTCCTTATTTATCAATCCGCAACATGGCGAGAAACGCCTCCTGGGGAATCTCGACCGACCCCACCTGCTTCATGCGCTTTTTCCCCGCTTTTTGTTTTTCGAGCAGTTTTTTCTTGCGCGTGATGTCTCCGCCGTAGCATTTGGCCAGAACGTCTTTCCGCATCGCTTTCACGTTTTCGCGCGCGACGATATTCGAGCCGATCGCCGCCTGAATCGCCACGTCGTACATCTGCCTCGGGATCAACTGGCGCATTTTATTCGCGAGTTCCCGCCCACGGCGAACGGAATCGGCGCGGTGAATGATCATCGACAGCGCATCGACGCGGCTCCCGTTGATCATGACGTCGAGCTTGACGACGTCGGACGCCCTGAATTCCTTGAATTCGTAGTCGAGCGAAGCGTAGCCGCGCGAAACGGATTTCAGCTTGTCGAAAAAGTCCATGACGACTTCGGCCGTCGGCATTTCATAGACGAGGCGAACCTGCCGCCCGTGGTAAGTCATATCGAGCTGGTTGCCGCGCTTTTGGTTGCAAAGCGTGATCACGTTGCCGATGTAATCCTGCGGGACGAAAACGGTGATCGTGATGATCGGTTCGCGGATTTCCGCAATTTTCGACGGTTCAGGCAGCTTGGCGGGGTTTTCCACGCGAAGCAGCGTCCCGTCGCGCAAGAGGACTTCATAGACGACCGTCGGCGCGGTCGTGATCAGGTCTTGGTCGAATTCGCGTTCGAGGCGCTCCTGGACGATTTCCATGTGCAGGAGCCCAAGAAAACCGCAGCGGAAGCCGAAACCGAGCGCTTGGGAGACTTCGGGTTCGTAATGCAGCGATGCGTCGTTGAGTTTCAATTTTTCGAGCGATTCGCGCAAGGAGTCGTACTGGTTCGATTCGACCGGATAGAGGCCCGCGAAGACCTGCGGCTTGATCTCCTTGAACCCCGGCAGAGGCACCGACGCCGGGTTATCCGCCAGCGTGAGCGTATCCCCGACCTGCGCCTCCTTGAGTTCCTTGATTCCCGAAATGACGTAGCCGACCTCCCCCGCGCCCAGAGTGTCGCGCTGGACGGCCTTGGGCGTAAAAACGCCGAGTTGCTCGCACTGGTGCGTCGATTTGCCGGACATCAGGCGAATCCTGTCTTTGGCGCGCAGGGTGCCGTCGACGACGCGGACGAGCATGACGACGCCGACGTAGTTATCGAACCACGAGTCGATCAGCAGCGCCTTGAGCGGCCCTTCGGGCTTGCCTTTCGGCGGCGGGATGCGCGCGATGATCGCTTCGAGAATGTCTTCGACGCCGAGACCCGTCTTGGCGGACGCGAGGATCGCGTCGGTCGCGTCGATTCCGATGACGTCCTCGATTTCCTGGCGGGCGAGGTCGGGCGTCGCGGACGGAAGGTCGATTTTGTTGAGGACGGGCAGAACCTCGACGCCCAGGTCGATCGCGGTATAACAGTTGGCGACCGTCTGCGCTTCGACGCCTTGGGACGCGTCGACGACGAGCAAGGCACCCTCGCAGGCCGAGAGCGAACGCGAGACTTCGTAGGAAAAATCGACGTGTCCGGGGGTGTCGATCAGGTTCAGGCGGTAGGTCTCGCCGTCCCTCGCGCGGTATTGCAACGCGGCCGTCTGCGCCTTGATCGTGATTCCGCGCTCGCGCTCGATGTCCATCGAATCGAGTACCTGCTCTTCCATCTCCCGGTCGGAGAGACCGCCGCAAAGGTGGATGATTCGGTCGGCCAGCGTCGATTTTCCATGGTCGATATGCGCGATGATTGAGAAGTTCCGGATACGTTGCATGTCGTAAAAGCGTCGGCGGGGATCGATGGGCTTCCGGCCGGTCGGCGGAAACGCGCGATTCTAGCAAATTTTTCCCAGATAATCACGTACTTTGGCGGCTTCGAGAAAATACTGGCAGAGTTCCTCGTTCCCGTGCAGGAGGACGGGCAGATTGGCGCCGTAACGCGCGACGAGTTCCGGGTCGGAATCCACGTCGAGGACCTCGACGCGGAAATTGAGTTCATTGGCAAGGGGGAAAAGCGCCACCCCCATCTCGTGACAGAGGTGGCAGCCGTTTCTTGAAACCAGGGTCAGCGTTCGCTGTCGAGGAGGGTCGTCATTCAAGGCAGTCCCTTGATCGTTATGAAATGCCTCATTTCACCGCGTTTTACCAATAAAGTAAAGTTCGTCGACTTATCGAGCTTGTTCAGAATCCTGTTGAACTGCTCGACGCTCTTCACGTCGGTATTCTCGCCCTTGACGATGATCGCCAGAATGATGTCGCCGGGTCGTAAATCCGCGTGGGTCGCGTTCTTGCGCACGTTTTCGATGACGAGCCCCGATTTGATCCCCAGCCGACGCTTCTGATCCGCCGTCGGCTCGGAGACGATCAGGCCGAGCCGGTTGCTCGCCTGTTCGGTTTCCCTCTGCGCCCTCGTGTTCGTCGAGGCCGTTTTTTCTTCCTGGATTTCACCCACGACGATCGTCAATTCCTTCGTCGCGCCGTTGCGCCAGACCTGCACGGCGATTTTCGACCCGGGGCGCGTCGCGGCGACGATCCGCGGGAGATCGGAGGAGCTTCCTATGGGTTTGGCGTCGAACTTGAGGATGATGTCGCCCGATTCGATGCCGGCTTTTTCGGCGGGACCGCCCTTTTCCACGTCGTTTACGACCGCGCCCTGCGCTTTCGGCAGGCCGAAGGTCTCGGCCAGGTCCTTTGAAACGTCCTGGATGATGACGCCGATGCGTCCGCGCGTAACCCTGCCCTTCGCGCGGAGCTGCGACTGAATGTCGAGCGCGACGTCGATCGGAATCGCGAAGGAAATCCCCATGAAACCGCCCGAACGGCTGTAGATCTGCGAGTTGATCCCGATGACCTCGCCCTTCATGTTGAAGAGCGGCCCCCCCGAATTACCGGGGTTGACGGCGACGTCGGTCTGGATGAAAGGCACGTAATTTTCCTGCGGCAACGAGCGCCCCTTCGCGCTGACGATCCCGGCCGTCACGCTGCTGTCGAAACCGAACGGAGACCCGATCGCGACGACCCATTCGCCGACCTTGAGTGAATTCGGGTCGCCGAACGAGACCGCGGGCAGGCTCTTCGCGTCGATCTTGATCAGCGCCACGTCGGTCCGCTTGTCCGAACCGATGACGTTGGCCTTGAATTCGCGCTTATCGGTCAGGCGGACGAGGATTTCGTCGGCGCTGTCGACCACGTGCGCGTTCGTCAGGATATAGCCGTCCGTGCTGATGATGAAGCCCGACCCGAGCGAGTGCGTCTGGAATTCGCGCGGGACCGACGGCGTTCCGGGCATTTGCGGAAAGAAACGCCGGAAGAACTCCGACATCGGGTCGTCGTCGTCGAAGGGAAACGGTGTACCACGAGCACCCCCGCGCACGACCTGCGACGTGCTGATGTTGACGACGGCGCTCCCCTGTTTTTCGACCAGTCCCGAAAAATCAGGGAGCGCGGCGTTTTGGGCCAGCGCCGAAAGAGAGAACAATGAAAGAAAAAGAACCGTGAAAACCCGTTTCATGAAAAGCCCCCAACTCCAGTAATTCCGTTTATGAATCGTTCGCGACGCTCGCGGCGGACGGCGCGCAAGACACGGCAAGGCGACGCCGACGCGGATGGTCCGGAAAGGAAATGAATCGATTCCTCCCACGATATGGGCGCAAAAGCATCGAATTCAATCCCTGATGAAAGGCCGTGTTTCCGTTCCCGCGCGGCGGGAAAGCGGTTTTAGGCACACGAACGAAAAAATCAGACCGCAAAAAGCCATTAGGATCGCCAGCGGCTCGCCGCCGAGCCGCTCCCCGACGAAGGCGCAGAAAAACACAAAGGCCAGCGGCGTCCCGTAAGCCAAAAGCGCCGACCGCCAAAGATTCCCGTCGGGAAGCAAGATCGTGACGCGGTCTCCGACCGACGCGCCGCCGGGATTCGGCAGCCGGAAAGTTCGCGGCGCGGCACAGGCGCGATGAGAACCGCACCCCCCCTCTTCGTGACAGTGACCGCAACCCGCGTCGTCGATACGGACGACGACGCAGTCTCCGTCAAGCGCGGTCACGGTGGCAGTCGAATCGATCATCGGTGCGGGTCGGCACGGTCCGGGAAAGCATCCATTCTAGCATTTTCCGGCTAGCAACGACGGCCCGGAAGATGCCCGGTCAGCGGCCTGAGCTTTTCGGCGACGGCTTCCCTTGCCCGGAATATCCGCGACCGAACCGTTCCGACGGGACAGGACATTTTCTTCGCGATTTCATCGTAGCCCAAGCCGTCGATTTCCCGAAAGACGATCGCCTGCCGAAGTTCGATCGGAAGCGACGCCATCGCCTCGTTGACGCGGACGCCGACTTGTTTCGCGTGCAACATGCCTTCGGGCGTGGCGATGTCGCGCAATGGGGCCGCGTCGTGGAAAGCCTCGGCTTTTTCGACGTCGACTTCCGACGAAGCCGGCGCCCGCCGGCTTTGAGCGACCAGGTAATTCTTGGCCGTATTGACGCCGATCCGGTAAAGCCAGGTATAAAAAGCGCTTTCGCCCCGGAAAGTCGAGAGAGCCAGGTAGGCCTTGAAAAAGGTTTCCTGCGAAATATCCTCGATTTCCGCGCGCTCGCCGATGTAACGAGACAGCATGCGTCCCAGCCTGCGCTGGTATTTTTTGACCAGCAGCTCAAAACCCCGCCGGTCGTCGGCTTCAATCGAAGCCTTTTCAAGTTTGCATTTATCCATGAATGATGTTTTTCAAAAACGTTCAACAATTATTTTTTTGGCAGAACGCTCCCATGGAACAGCATATAACGGTTCGGACAATTTTCAAAATCGGAGTCATCAGGGATCAGATGTCAGGGATCAGATGAAAACCGATCGGGTTATCAAAGATTCTTCTCCGGCGGCGAAGCCGCCGGTAACCGATCTGTCTCCCGACCTCTGTCTCCTGTCTCCTGTCCTGTCCTCTCATTTCATTCACCCCTGCCTATACCAAAGCATGGACG
>JAISDL010000060.1 GCA_031264825.1 Accumulibacter sp.
TCGTCGTCGCTGTCGATTTTCCAATCGGGCGGCAGCATGACGAGGATTTCCGCGCGATCGAGTTGTTCCTCGCGCAGTTCTTCGGGAACGTTCATGCGGTGCGCGCCCATGCCCATCGTCACCAAGGTGTAATGCCTGCGCTTTCGCGTCGGCTCGATGACGCAGATATCCACGTGGATATCCGGCGAGACGATTTCGTGGAGGACATTTTTGAATTCGCCGAAATGCGCGGAAATGTGCGCCTCGACCGCGTCTATTTCGTCCTCGTCATAAACTTCCGGTAAGCAATCGTCCATCGTTATCCCCTCCTCGTTCCATGATTCGAAATCATCCGCTTTTTCTGCCATCAGGGGTCAGAGGACAGGAGACAGATGTCGGGAGACAGAGAATTCTTGCGGCCTTCGGCCAGAGAAGAATCGTTGAGCCACCGATCGGTTTTCTTCTGTCTCCTGATCCCTGAATGCATAGGTTGGGGTGAGCGAAGCGATGCCCAACATACGGCAAATGACCGCGTGAAAACCTACCGAGCAAACCGATGCAGCATGGATTCCCCACTTTCCCCCTGATAAGGGGGAAATGAAGGGGGTTTCGGGATTTCGGCAAGCATTGGCGCGTTTTTATGCCTCTTCCAAACCACACCATTCCATCATACATACGCCTGCGGAACGTTGGGCATCGCTTCGCTCACCCCAACCTATACCGCCGTAAGGGCACGGCGCGCCGTGCCCCTACAATTCCTCGGTCTCCTGTCCTCTGTCTCCTGCTACCAAAGCTGCCACCAGCGCTTGTCGGGTTCCTTGAACCCACGGACGTAGTATTCGCTGTCTGGAAAATTCTTTCGCATGACGCGCTCGCTGTCGTCGCGGAGGTCGGTCATGCCGAGTTTGTCGTAAGCCTGCACCATGATGAACAGGGCCTCTTCGACCGCGGGGACACCGGGGTAGTGGTTGATCGCGTACTGCGCGCGATTGACCGCGGCGAGGTAGGCTTCGCGCCGCAGGTAGTAGCGGGCGACGTGGACTTCGAGCAGGGCGAGCGCATTGACGAGGTACTTCATGCGCTGGATCGCGTCGGGCGTGTATTTGCTGTCCGGAAAGCGCGTAATCAATTCGCGGAAGGCTTCAAAAGCGTCGCGCGCGCCTTTCGGGTCGCGCTCGGTCATGTCCTGCCGGCTGAGAAAGCCCAGGATTCCCTGATCTTCGTTGAAGTTGATGAGTCCGCGCAGGTAATAGACGTAGTCGACGTTCGGGTGATTCGGGTGGAGCTTGACGAAGCGGTCGCACGCGGCGAGCGCCGAGGCGCGTTCGTTCGACTTCCAGTAGGCGTAGGCGATGTCGATTTGCGCCTGTTGCGCGAATCGCCCGTAGGGAAAGCGCGCTTCGAGCGTTTCGTAGTATTTGATCGCCTGGTCGTAGGCGCCGTCCATCATCGATTCCTTGGCTTCGCTGTAGAGCCGGTTGGCCGACCACCCGGTCGTTTCGTCGCGCGTCTGGGTGAAGATCGAACAGCCCGAAAACAGGAAAAGAAGAAAGAACGACGCGATTGCCGCTAAACTACGCATGATGAAATGTCCGCATGGAAAAACGCTTTGCCAAAAGCACACCCAAAAACCCCCGTATCTCTGGATTATAACGCAAAGGCTTCGCCCGCCCCCTCCGAGCGCGTCGAATTGACCGCCGACGCCGAGTGCGCGGGGAAACGCCTCGACCAAGCGCTCGCGATCTTGCGACCGCAACACTCGCGCGGACGCTTGCAAAACTGGATCAAGGAAGGCCGCGTTTCCGTCGACGGCGCGACGGTTTGTGAAGTGCGGAAAAAACTCTGGGGCGGAGAGAAACTCGTCGTTTCCGAAACGCCCGACGTGCGTACCGAGGCGCCCGAAGCGATCGCGCTCGACGTCGTATATGAAGACGATTCGCTGATCGTCCTCGACAAACCGCCGGGCCTCGTCGTCCATCCCGGCAACGGGAACCCGGGCGGAACGCTACTCAACGCCCTGCTCCATCACTCGCCTTCGCTCGAAGGCGTTCCGCGCGCCGGGATCGTGCACCGTCTGGACAAGGATACGAGCGGGCTGATCGTCGTCGCGAAAACGCTCACGGCTCAAACCGACCTCGTTCGCCAGCTTCAGGCGCGCACGGTCAAGCGCGTTTATACGGCGCTCGCTCGCGGCAATGTCGCGTGCGACGGGACGGTCGATGCGCCGATCGGACGCCACCCCGTCGCGCGGACGCGGATGGCGGTGCGAGCGTCGGGGAAGCCGGCGCGGACGCATTATCGCGTCATTGAGCGTTTTGCCGACTGTACGCTCGTCGAGTGCTCGCTCGAAACGGGCAGGACGCACCAGATCCGCGTCCACATGGCGCACATCGGCCATCCGCTCGTCGGCGACCCGGTCTATGGTCCGGCCGCCGGCCGCATCCCCGCCGGTCCGTCCTTTCCACGTCAGGCGCTCCACGCCTTCCGGCTGGGGCTGAACCACCCGGAGACCGGGAAAGCGATGCGCTGGACGGCCGCGCCGCCGGACGACCTGCGCGCGCTGATCGAATCCCTGCGCCTCGATTCCCCCGAAGCGCGCGCGGACGACGACGAGACCGGGGACGCTCCCGAAATCATTTTCGCGCGCGGCGATACGGCGGCATGAAAGGGCATGAAGGAGATGAGGAGATGTACCCACGAACCGTAGGGGCACGGCGTGCCGCGCCCTGCTGGTACCCCCGGCGGCATGGAGAGAGAAATTTTTCGATGAAATCGACGACGACCTGGAGTGAAGACTGGATCGTCCCGGAGTGGCCGGCGCCCGAACGTGTCGGTGCCCTGACGACGACGCGCCGAGGAGGCGTCAGCGCGGGCGCGTTTTCGAGCTTCAATCTCGGCGCGCACGTCGGCGACGACCCCGACGCCGTCGGGCGCAACCGCGCGCGTCTGGTCGATGCGCTCGGCGTTCGTCCCGTCTGGCTGAATCAGACGCACGGAACGCGCGTCGTCGATATCGGCACAGTGGAAAACGGCGCGCCGACCGAAGCCGACGGCGCAGTCGTCCGAAAGCCTGGACTTGCGTGCGCCGTCATGACCGCCGATTGCCTTCCCGTCCTTCTCTGCGACGAAGCGTCGAGCGTCGTCGCCGCCGCACACGCGGGCTGGCGCGGCCTCGAGGCCGGAATCCTCGAAGCGACCGTCCGCGAAATGCGCGTACCCGGAAAGAAGCTTCTGGCGTGGTTGGGGCCGGCGATCGGGCCGCGATCCTTCGAGGTCGGGAAAGACGTTTTCGACGCCTTCGTCACGCGCGACGCGCGTAGCGTCGAAGCTTTCACCGCGTCGAAGAAGGTAGAGCGGTGGTACGCCGACCTATACAGCCTCGCGCGCCTGCGCCTCGAAGCCTTGGGCGTCTCGAAGATTTACGGCGGCGGATTCTGCACGCTGGAAGAGGCGGATCGCTTCTTTTCGTACCGGCGCGACGGAAAAACCGGCCGCATGGCGACCTTGATCTGGCTTGCGTAAGGGCGCGTGCACAGCTCATTCCTTTTCCAGTTCATTCATACTTTGATGCCGAGCCGCAGACAGTACAGGGTGTACGGCAAGGCGAGTCGACAATGGGTGGGATGGACTGGGAAAGGAATCAGTGCAGCTTGTCGTCGAGCAGGCTTACATCGTCGTGCATCCGCTGGTTGGCCTCGTGACGGAATTTGACGAGCAACATGCTCACACTGACGAAGAGACCGAAGATCGTGATGACGCTCCGGGTCGAAAGCTCCATGCTGACCATCAGATAATACGCACCTGTCATTACAAGGATCGAGAGGTTTTCGTTGAAATTCTGGATGGCGATCGAATTCCCCGCGCCCATCAGCGAATGCCCCCGGTGCTGGAGCAACGCGTTCATCGGAACGACGAAAAAACCCGAAAGCACGCCGATGAAGACCAACAGAGCCATGGCCAGGTAGAGCGTCGTCACGAAATTCATGACGAGCACGACGAGACCCATCGCGATCCCCAAGGGAATGACGCCGACGGATTTTCGCATGCTGATGGTTTTTGCGGCGCACGCAGCGCCGATTGCGACGCCGACCGCGACGACGCCTTGCAACTTGCTCGACTTCGAGAGGTCGAGGTGAAGGATGCTCTCGGACCATTGTATGACAATAAACTGCAACGTCGCGCCCGCGCCCCAGAACAAGGTCGTGACGGCGAGTGAAATCTGCCCAAGCCTGTCGCGCCAGAGCAAGACGAAGCAGTGCGCGAATTCACCGAAAAGTCCGGCGTGGAGGGGCTTGTTCGGGACGCCCGTCTTCGGGATGAAAACGTTGAACACCGCCGCCAGGACGTAGAAAAGGCAGACGAGCGCGACCGCCGTCGCGCCGAGCGACAGTCCGAGGCCCAGGGTGATCTCGTGAAGGCCGGTCAAGCGCAGGAAGTGCGTCAGCGTGACCGGCTGAATCAGGACGCCGCCCGTGACGACGCCGAGGATGATCGCGACGACCGTCAGGCCCTCGATCCACCCGTTGGCGACGACGAGCAGCCGATGCGGCAGATACTCGGTCAGGATGCCGTATTTGGCGGGAGAATACGCGGCGGCGCCCAAGCCGACGACCGCGTAGGCGATCAGGGGATGGACTCCGAAAAACATCATCGCGCAACCGACGATCTTGATCGCGTTGCTGATGAACATGACGCGCCCCTTGGGCATCGAATCGGCAAAAGCGCCGACGAGCGCGGCGAGGACGACGTAAGAAACGGTGAAGAAGGTTTTCAGAAGGGGCTCGTGACCCGCCGGGGCGTTCATTGCGCGGAGCGAAGCGATGGCAACGATCAATAGGGCGTTGTCGGCAAGTGCCGAAAAAAACTGCGCCGCCATGATGATGTAGAAGCCAAGGGGCATGGATCGATGCCGTCCCGTTCTCGTTAAAACTCCTAAGTCTAACCCAGAAAACACGATCTGTAACTATAATCAGGGATCAGG
>JAISDL010000221.1 GCA_031264825.1 Accumulibacter sp.
CCGAGCGAAACGCCCCCGGCGACTCGTCAGGAAAGTACCGTCGCGCCCGCTCCGGCGGAGGTCGCCGTTCCGGCGCCTGCGGTTTCTTCTCTTGCGCAAGCGGATTTTTCTACCGTCGACGGGGTTTATCGCGAGTTTGAAGGCTCGCCGGCGCTCGCGCTGTCGTTCAGCGAACCGCTGGACCCGAAGAAGGATTACGGGAGTTTCGTCCAGGTGCTTGAAATGAAGCGTTTTCAGCACACTTCGGGCGACGATGAATCCTCGACGCGAAAGGAGGAGTCCGAAAAATCGACCTTGCGCGGTCAATCGCTCTCGCTCGAAGACGGTACGCCGGTTTCCGGCGCGTGGGCGGTCGGCGAAAATCCGCGCATGCTCTTCTTTTCGAACATCAAGCCGAGAACGCGCTACCTCGTCCGCGTCCAGGCGGATCTGCCCGCAAAGGACGCGCGCAAACTCGGCGCGGAAGAGCGCTTTTCGATCCAGACACCGTCGGTCAATCCGGCCTACTACTTCGCCAGTCGCGGCACGGTCTTGCCCGCGTCGCGGAACGGCGGTCTGCCGGTCGTGACGGTCAACGTTCCCGAAGTCGATATCCAGTTTCTCAAGGTCAAGAGCGACCAGTTGCCGAATTTCTTCGACAGGGTGCTCGCTTCGCGCTCCGGAATCTACGAAGACGAAGGTTCGACGCGCATGAAGGGCGTGGTCAACGTCTGGGATATGGCTTATTTCGAAGGCATGACGGAAAGCGTTTTTATCGGGCGTTTTCTGACCGATCAGAAAGTCGACCGGAGGAGCGTCACCTATATCCCGGTCGAGACCTTGCCCGCGCTGCGCAACCCCGGCGTCTATATCGCCATGATGTCGCGCCCCAATCAATTCCATACGGATTACCAGGTCACTTATTTTTACGTCAGCGATCTGGGGCTTCACGTCCGGCAGCACGGCGATGCGAGCGCCGATGTTTTTGTCAGTTCGCTGACGACGGGCAAGGGGGTTTCCGGCGTCGAAGTCACGTGGAACGACAACGACGCCCGCGTGCTCGCGCTCGCGGAAACAGACGGCGACGGTCACGCTTCTTTCAAGGAGCGCCCGACCGACGCGCGCGTCGTCATTGCGAAAAAAGGTGAGCAGATTTCCCTGATCGCGCTCAGGGAACCGGCGCTCGACCTCGCCGAGTTCGACGTCGGCGGGATCGTTTCGGCGCCCGTGCGCCTTTTCGCCTGGAGCGGGCGCGACCTTTACCGCCCCGGCGAATCCTTCGACGTTTCGGTTCTCGCGCGCGGCGCGGACGGGCAGAAAGTCGAAACGCAGCCGATACAAGCCGTTCTGCGCCGCCCGGACGGCAAGATGCAATGGACGGAAACCTGGCGGCCCGACGAGGCTTTCACCGGGTACTACCGCCGGAAAATCGAATTGCCCATCGACGCGGCGACGGGTTTCTGGAACCTCGAACTGCGTACCGACCCGGCAGCGAAGCTCGCGTCCGCGGTCATGCGGATCGGCGTCGAGGAATTCCTGCCCGAGCGCATGACCCTCGACCTTGCGAGTGAAAAATCGCTGCTGGGCGCGAACGACACGTCGGATTTCTGGAATATCGGCGTCACGGGGCGCTACCTGTACGGCGCGCCGGCGGGCGGGAACCGTCTGCTCGGCGTCGTGAACGCCGAACGCGCCAAGAACCCGCTTGAGAAAAAACTCCCCGGCTTCATTTTTGGCGACGCCAACGAGGATTCCGAGCGCGTTTATACCGAACTCGACGAAACGAAGCTCGACAGTCAAGGCCGGACTTCGGTAGGCGTTACGCTTTCCGACGTCGAAAAGCGTCTTTCGCCTTTCTCCATCCGCGCGACCATAAGCTTGCTCGAAAGCGGCGGGCGTCCCGTCGTGCGGAGCATCGAGCGCGTCTGGTGGCCCGCTCCGGTTCTGCTCGGTCTGCGCCCGCTGTTCGAAGGCGCTTACGCGCGCGAAGGCTCGAACGTCGAATTTGAAATCGCGCGCGCGGACACTTCGGGCAATCTCCACGCGGCGCAAGCCTTGCCGATTCGCCTGTTTAACGAAGACCGCCAGTATTATTGGCGCTTCGAGGACGGTCGCGGTTGGCATTCCGGGTTCACCGAGACCGACGAACTCGTGTTGACGACGCAGGTCGCCATCCCCGCCGGCGGGCGCGGAAAATTCTCCGTTCCGGTCAAGTACGGACGTTACCGCGTCGAAGCGCTCGACCCGGAGACCGGTTTGATGACGCGCTACCGTTTTTACGCGGGCTGGAGCGCGCAGGAGAGCGAAACGCAGGGCATTCGCCCGGATCGCGTCGCGCTCAAGCTCGACAAGCCCGTTTATGCCGACGGAGAAACGGCGAAATTGACCGTCCGGCCGCCCCACGCGGGCGAAGCCTTGATCACGCTCGAAGGCGGCGGACTGCTCTGGAAAAAGCGCCTGACGATCGGCGCCGACGGTACGGTCGTCGACGTTCCGTTGCGCGCCGAATGGAAACGCCACGACCTTTATGTCACGGCGATGGTGCTGCGCCCCTCCGGCGCGCCGGCCAGGGCCGAGGACGGCAAGGTTGCCGCCGACGTGACGCCCGCGCGCGCGCTCGGCGTGATCCACCTGCCGCTCGACCGCAGCGCGCGCAAAATCGCGGTTGCGCTGGAAGCGCCGAAAAAAATGGAACCCGAGCTTCCGCTCAAGGTGAAGGTCAAGGCGCCCGGCGCGCGCGGTCAAAAAGCGCTGCTGACGCTCTCCGCCGTCGACGTGGGGATTCTCAACATCACGCGCTTCGCTTCGCCCGACCCCTTCGGTTTTTATTTCGGCAAGCTGCGCTACGCGGACGACCTCTACGACATCTACGGGCGGCTGATCGAAAAAACGGCGGGACTGAGAGGAAAGCTCAAATGGGGCGGTGACGCGGCGACTTTGAAGTCGTCGAAGGATATGCCGAAGAAAGTCCGCCTCGTCGACCTCTTCAGCGGGCCGGTTCAACTCGACGCGAACGGCGAGGCCGACGTCACGCTCAATGTTCCTGATTTCAACGGGACGCTGCGCCTGATGGCCGTCGTCGCGAGCGAGGACCATTTCGGGATGCAGGAAGCCGAGGTCGTGATCGCCGCGCCGCTCATCGTCGAATTGAATATGCCGCGCTTCCTTTCCGTCGGAGACTCGGCGCTCCTCGCGCTCGACGTGCAGAACCTTTCGGGGACGACGCAGGCGATCGGCATCCGCGTCGCAAACGACGAAGGACTGAAGATTCGGGACGGCGCGCAAAAGCTGACGCTCAAAGATCAGGAGAAAAAAATCCTGCGGATTCCGCTCGAAGCCGGGAGCGCTCTCGGACTGACCGAAGTCAGGATCGACGTCGACAGCCCGCGGAAGAAATTCAGCCGGACCTTCCCGATACAGGTTCAGTCGCCGACGCCACGGCAGACGGTCGTCAAATCCTACATCGTCGAACCCGGAAACATGCTGACGATCTCCGACGCCACGCTGGGCGGTTTTACGCGGCACTCGGTTACCGCGACGCTGGCGGTCTCGAACAAGCCGCCGATCGATGTTCGCAGCGCCGTTCAGGGGTTGTTGACCTACCCCTACGGCTGCGCCGAGCAGACGACGAGCACGGCGTATCCGCACGTCTTCATCGACGAGGAGAACGCGCGTTACTACGGGTTGGCGGCGTTTTCGCTCGCCCAGCGCGCCGAAATGCTCAATAAGGCGATCGCGCGCCTTTCGGGTATGCAGGCGCCGAGCGGCGGCTTCAGCCTGTGGGGCAACGCTTCCGAGTATCAGTACTGGCTCACGGCCTACATCGCGCATTTTCTCCTCGACGCGCGCGAGCAGGGTTTTTCCGTGCCGGAAAAAATGGAGAAGAACGCGGTCGATTTTCTGCTGAGGGGATTGCAGGAAGGCGCCGCCCGTCTCCCGCGCAATCCGGGCGCCATCCAGTGGAATTCGTCGGTCTGGCGCGATACGCGTTACGCGGGCCCGGGCATGTTCGGCGTGCTCTCCTACGGTGCTTACGTCTTGGCGAGACACGGCAAGGCGCCGCTTTCGACGCTGCGCCAGATCTACGAATCGAAGGGCGCGGCGTATTCGGGGCTGTCGCTCGTCCAGCTCGGGCTTGCGCTGCACCTGTCGGGAGACGAGGCGCGCGCGAAGGAAGCCGTCGAAGAAGGCGTCATAAAGACCCGGAACGACAATCGCTGGTGGGGCGATTACGGGAGCGACCTGCGCGACCGGGCGCTGAGCTATGTCCTCATGCAAAAGCACGACATGAAGCCCGCGGGGCGTGAAAATCTGGTCCTGCAAGTCGCGGCGGCCCTGCGTGACAAACGCTATCTGAGTACGCAGGAAAAGCTCGCGGTCTTCCTGCTCGGGCAGAGCTTCCGCGCATACGGCAAGGATGAATGGAGCGCGCAGATCCTTCGCAAGGGAAAAGCGGAAACGCTGACCGCGCCCTACCTTTCGGTGCGCGCGGACGAGATCGCCGACGGTCTTCACCTTCGGAATATCCACGCCGACCGGCTTTTCGCGCAGCTCAATTATTCGGGCAACCCGGAAAAAATGCCGCCGGTGAAAAACGACGTTTTCGTCCTGAAGCGCGACTGGCGTCAGGCCGACGGTTCGCCGCTGCCCGCAAGGCCCTTGCGCGTCGGTGAAACGCTGCTCGTCAGGCTGCGCGTCGAGATGCGTTCGCACGTCGCCAACGCGCTCGTCGTCGACCATATTCCCGCCGGTGTCGAAATCGAAAACGCCAACATCGTTCAGGGCGCGCGGAATTCGCTGGTGATCGAAGGCGTCGACGTCGCCGACGCGATGCGGAACAGCAACATCAAACACGTCGAATTCCGCGACGACCGTTTTGTCGCTTCGCTGAACGGCAGTGGAAGATTCTATCTTTTCTACCGTGTCCGCGTCGTGACGCCGGGGCAATTCGTCGTTCCCTCGACCTACGCCGAAGACATGTATCAGCCGGCAATTTACGGGCTGTCGGCGCCCGAAGGGAATATCACGATCGTAGATAGCGCGCAAAAATGAGCGTGTGCGCCTCATCGGGCGCATCGGCAGTCGCAAGGATCCGGCGCGGGTTGAAGAATCTCTTCACCCGCCGCCGGGTCCGTGCGCTCGGCGCGTCCCTGGTCGGTGCGCTGGCGCTTTTGTTCGCGCTCGACCGGCTCTTTCCTCCGCCGATCCCCGGCCTCGAGGCCGCAAGCGCGACCTCGCGCGCGCAGATCGTCGTCGCGCGCGACGGAACGCCGCTTCGCGCCTTCCCAGACCTCGAACACATCTGGCGTCACCCCGTTCGGATCGAAGACGTGTCGCCGCGCTACCTCGACGCCGTGATCGCCTACGAAGACCGGTGGTTCCACTATCACCCCGGCGTCAATCCGGTCTCGCTCGTTCGCGCCGCGTGGCAGTGGGTCGCGCACCGCCGCATCGTTTCCGGCGGGTCGACGCTGACGATGCAGGTCGCGCGGATGATCGAGCCGATCCCGCGCACGATCCCCGGAAAATTCCGCCAGATCCTCCGCGCCGTCCAGATCGAACTGCGTCTGCCCAAACGCGAAATCCTGCGGCTCTATCTGACGTACGCGCCGATGGGCGGCGTCCTGGAAGGCGTCGAAGCGGCGAGCCGCGCCTATCTGGGAAAACCGTCGGCGTCGCTCTCGCACGCCGAAGCCGCGCTGCTGGCGGTCCTGCCGCAGTCGCCGTCGCGCCTGCGCCCCGACCGTTACCCCGAACGCGCGCGCATCGCGCGCGACAAGGTGCTCGACCGTTTGGGGTCGGTCTGGGGAAGAGCGGTCGTCGATGACGCGCGGATCGAACCCGTCGTCGCGCTTTCCCTCCGCGACCCTCTACTCGCCGCGCTTTTCGCCGAGCGCATGCGTCGACGCTTCCCGCGTCGAACGCGCATCGACACGACGATAGACGCCGAGATGCAAAGCCGCGCGGAACAGATTCTCGCCTCCAGGCTCTCGATTCTGCCGCCGCGCGTTTCGGCTGCCGTGCTCGTCGTCGACAACGCGACGTTCGAGACGCGCGTCTACATCGGCTCGGCCGATTTT
>JAISDL010000122.1 GCA_031264825.1 Accumulibacter sp.
TGAATCTGGCGGAGAGGGTGGGATTCGAACCCACGGTACCCAAGGGGTACGCCTGATTTCGAGTCAGGTACATTCGACCACTCTGCCACCTCTCCGCGGGAGGCGAAATCTTAGCACAAGTTGGGCGAACCGGAGAAAGAATCAGCCGATCTCTTCGATACCGCCCATATACGGGCGCAGCGCTTCGGGAACAAGGATGCGACCGTCGCGTTGCTGGCCGTTTTCCATGACGGCGACGAGCGTGCGCCCGACGGCGAGTCCCGACCCGTTGATCGTGTGGACGAATTCTGTCCGGTTTTTTTCAGCGCGGGTGCGCGCCTGCATCCGCCGCGCCTGGAAGGCTTCGAAATTCGAGCACGAGGAAATCTCGCGGTAGGTGTTCTGCCCGGGCAGCCAGACTTCGAGGTCGTAGGTCTTCGACGAGGCAAAACCCATGTCGCCGGTACAAAGGACGATGCGGCGGTAAGGCAGGCCGAGCCTTTCGAGGATCGTCTCGGCGTGGCGCGTCAATTCCTCGTGGGCCTGCCGCGACTTTTCGGGCGCGACGATCTGGACGAGTTCGACCTTGTCGAACTGGTGCTGCCGGATCATGCCGCGCGTGTCCTTTCCGTAGGACCCGGCTTCGGAACGGAAGCACGGCGTATGGCATACGAACTTCAGCGGCAGGTCTTCGCGCGCGAGGATGTCGCCGCGAACGATGTTGGTGACCGGGACTTCCGCCGTCGGGATCAGGTAGAGCGGTTCCGCGTCGGGACGCGGTATCTTGAAAAGGTCATCCTCGAACTTCGGCAACTGCCCGGTTCCCGTCATGCTGTCCGCGTTGACGAGGTAGGGCGTATAGACTTCGGTGTAGCCGTGCTCGTTCGTGTGGACGTCGAGCATGAATTGCGCGATCGCGCGGTGCAGGCGCGCGAGCGGCCCTTTCATCAGTGAAAAGCGCGTTCCGGTGATTTTCACCGCCGTCGGAAAGTCGAGCAGCCCCAGGGCTTCGCCGAGGTCGACGTGGTCTTTCACCGGAAAATCGAAGGCGCGCGGCGTCCCCCGGCGGTGAATTTCGACGTTGTCGGCTTCGGAAGCACCGACGGGGACGTCGTCCTGCGGCAGGTTCGGAACCGCCGCCAGGAAGGCGTTGAGTTGTCCGAGCAATTCGGCCAGGCGTGTTTCGTTGGCGTCGAGTTCGTCTTTCAGCGCGGCGACTTCGGCGATGAGCGCGGAGGCGTCGTTGCCTTGCGCCTTGATGCGCCCGACGTCTTTCGACAGCGTGTTGCGGCGCGACTGCAAGTCCTGCGTGCGCGTCTGCAGGGCTTTCCGTTCGCTTTCGAGCGCCTGGAAGGCGGCGACGTCGAGGTCGAAAGCGCGTGTGGCGAGTCGGTCGCGGACCGCGTCGATATTCGTCCGCAAAAGTTGTATGTCGAGCATGTCAATCCTTGTTTTTTTCGGATTTTTCGGAATTCCTCGCCTTGCGCGCGTTCCGGTCGAGCGCGCGCAAGTGCGCGAGTTTTTCGGCGATCTTGATTTCGAGGCCGCGATCGACCGGACGATACCATTCGACCGGCGGCATGCCTTCGGGAAAATAGTTTTCTCCCGCCGCATACGCGCCGGCTTCGTTGTGCGCGTAGCGATAATCTTTCCCGTAGTCGAGCGATTGCATCAGTTTGGTCGGCGCGTTCCGCAAGCGCAGCGGAACCGGGCGCGAAGCGTCCTTCGAGACGAAGCTTTTTGCCGCGCCGAAGGCGACGTAGGAGGCGTTCGATTTCGCGGCCATCGCCATATAGATGACCGCTTCGGCGAGCGCGAGTTCGCCTTCGGGCGACCCCAGGCGCTCGTAGGTCTCGGCGGCCGCCAAGGCGACCTGCGCCGCGCGCGGGTCGGCGAGTCCGATGTCTTCCCACGACATGCGGATGATTCGCCGCGCGAGGTAGCGCGGGTCGGTTCCGCCGTCGAGCATCCGGCAGAACCAGTAGAGCGAAGCGTCCGGGTTGGAGCCGCGCACCGATTTGTGGAGCGCGGAAATCTGGTCGTAGAAGTTTTCTCCGCCTTTATCGAAGCGGCGCAGGTTCTGCGCGAGCGCGTTGTTCGCGAAGTCGCCGTCGATCCGCGTGACTCCGGCGATCTCGGCGGCGGTGCGCATCTGTTCGAGCAGGTTGATGAGCCGGCGCGCGTCGCCGTCGGAGAGGCCGACGAGGCGTTCGCGCGCGTCGTCGCTGAAACTCAAGTCCCCGAGCGCGTGTTCGCGCGCGCGCTCGAACAGCGCCGTCAATTCTTCGGCCGTCAAGGGGTTCAGCACATAGACGGCCGCCCTCGAAAGAAGCGCGGAGTTGACTTCGAACGACGGATTTTCGGTCGTCGCGCCGACGAGCGTCAAAAGGCCGTTTTCGACGTAGGGCAAAAAAGCGTCCTGCTGCGCCTTGTTGAAACGGTGAACTTCGTCGATGAAGAGGATCGTCGGGCGAGCGTATTGCGTCTGAACCGCTTCGGCGTGCGCGACCGCGTCGCGGATGTCTTTCACGCCCGAAAAGACGGCCGAGAGCGCGATGAACTCCGCGTCGAACGCGTCGGCCATCAGGCGGGCGATCGTCGTCTTTCCGACGCCGGGAGGCCCCCAGAGGATCAGCGAATGGAGTTTCCTGGCTTCGAAGGCGAGCCGCAAGGGTTTGCCGACGCCGAGCAAATGCGCCTGCCCGACGACCTCGTCGAGGGTTTTCGGACGGAGCGCCTCGGCGAGCGGGACCGGATGCGGCGTGGAAAAAAGCTCATTCGCCAAGGATGTCGGTTCCGTCGGGCGGGACGAAGCGCAGTTGCGCGGGGTCGACCGCCGGGTTGTATTCGACGCCGGAAAATCGCAGCGTCGTCGTTTGACCGAAGTTGTCGTAAATCTCCATCGCCGCCAGACGGTTTCCGGAAAAACCGATCCGTATTTTTTCAAACCCGCTTTCCGGCGTTTTCGGCGTCGCTTCGAGCCATTCGATCGCGTCTCCCGAAGGATCGAGCGCGCGGAGCGTGAAAGACGCGTCGAGCGCGCCCCGCCCGCCGGTCAGCAGCGCCGCGGGCGTCCCGGAAAGCGCGGCGTCGGCGCTTTTGAAACTCGCCTGGTTCAGGTCGGGGTCGTACATCCAGATCTTTTGTCCGTCGCCGACGATCAGTTGGCTGTACGGGCGGTCTATTTCCCAACGGAATTTCCCCGGGCGCGAGACGATCATCCGTCCGGTCGATTGGCGGGGCGGTTTCGCGTCTTTCGTCGCGACGGTCTGCGTGAATTCGGCGCGCAGGGTCCGCGTCGATTCGAGGAAGCGGTTCAGCGCGTCGACCGCGTCGGCGCGCGCGACTCCGGCCACGAGAAAGAAGATCGCTCCGAAAAGCACGCGCGGGATAGAGACGATTTTCATCGGGGCGATTTTCATTCCGGGTCCTTGGGCGCGGAAGCGGGCGCGAGCACCTCGCGCCCGCCGCGGTTGTCCATCGCCGAGACGAGGCCCGCTTTTTCCATCGCCTCGATCATTCGCGCCGAGCGGTTGTAACCGATCCGCAAGTGACGCTGAACGAGCGAAATCGACGCGCGCCGGTTTTTGAGGACGACTTCGACGGCCTGGTCGTAGAGTGGGTCGGTTTCGGCGTCGAAACCGTCTGCATCGCCGCCGGACATACCGCCGTCGTCGTCGTCACCGGCGTCGCCGTTCATCAGGACGCCCTCGACGTAATTCGGCGCGCCGACGCGCTTCAAGTAGTCGACGACGCGGTGGACCTCCTCGTCGTCGACGAAGGCGCCGTGGACGCGCGTCGGATACCCCGCGCCGGGAGCGAGGTAGAGCATGTCGCCCTGGCCGAGCAAGGCTTCCGCGCCCATCTGATCGAGGATCGTGCGCGAGTCGATTTTCGAGGAGACTTGGAACGAGATGCGCGTCGGGATGTTGGCCTTGATCAGGCCGGTGATCACGTCGACCGACGGGCGCTGCGTTGCGAGGATCAGGTGAACGCCGGCGGCGCGGGCCTTTTGCGCGAGCCGGGCGATCAACTGTTCGACCTTTTTTCCGGCGACCATCATCAGGTCCGCGAGTTCGTCGATGACGACGACGATATACGGCATGAGTTCCAGCGGTTCGGGCGCCTCGGGCGTCAAGGACAGGGGATTCAGCACTTTTTCGTCGTTTTTCACGCCGTCGCGGATGCGCGCGTTGAGTCCGGCGATATTGCGGACGCCAAGCGCCGACATCAGCTTGTAGCGCCTCTCCATTTCGCCGATACACCAAGAAAGCGCGTTCGCCGCCTGCTTCATGTCGACAACGACGGGCGCGAGCAGGTGCGGAATTCCCTCATAGACCGAGAGTTCGAGCATTTTCGGGTCGACGAGGATCAGGCGCACGCTGTCGGGTTCGGATTTGTAGAGCAGCGACAGGATCATCGCGTTGATTCCGACCGATTTACCCGACCCGGTCGTCCCGGCGACGAGGAGGTGCGGCATCTTGGCGAGGTCGACGACGACCGGCTGGCCGCTGATGTCTTTGCCGAGCGTCATCGTCAGCGGCGCGTTCGTGTTGCCGTACGCGCCGCTTTCGATGATTTCGGAAAGCCGGACGATCTGGCGCTTCGGGTTCGGCAGTTCCAGCGCCATGCACGACTTTCCCGGAACGATTTCGACGACGCGGATCGACGTCATCGAAAGCGCGCGCGCGACGTCGGTGGCGAGGTTGACGACCTGAGACCCTTTGACGCCGACGGCGGGTTCGACTTCGTAGCGCGTGATGACGGGCCCCGGATACGCCGCCAAAACCTTGACCTGAACGCCGAAATCCGCCAGCTTGCGCTCGATCAGGCGCGAAGTGTATTCGAGGCTTTCGGGGGTGATTTCGCTGCCCTGCGCGTCGACCGCTTCGAGCAGGTGCAAGGGCGGCAGAAGGCCGCCGACGACGGCTTCGGGGAAGAGCGGCGTCTGGCGTTCGCGCTCGATGCGTTTTTCGATCTTGGGCGACGGGTGGAGAACGGGTTCGACCTTTTCGATGAGGATCGGCTCGTGCGTCCCCATGCGGCGTTTTTCGTCCTCGACGACGACGCCGCGCTCGCGCGCCGTCTCACGACCGATGCGTTCGTCCTGCCAGCGCTCGACGAGCCCCTTGACGCGGAAAAACGAAATTTCGGCCAACGCGCCGAGCCGTTCGCAGAAGGCGACCCACGACATTCCCGAAAAAAGGCTCCACCCGATCGCCATCGCCGCGAGCAGGATCAGCGTCGCGCCGGTATAGCCGAGAAAGCGGACGGCGACCTGGCCGACTTCGACGCCGATGAGGCCGCCGGGGCCCGGAGACGACGGCAGGCGCAGGGAGTGCGAATAGAAGCGGAGCGCCTCGATCCCGCAACTCGCGACAAGAAGGACGACGAAACCCGCGAAGGAAAAGGTGAAGGGGCGCCGCTCGGCCTGCCGCAGACCGTCGAGCCGCCGATAACCCCACCAGAACATCGCGAAACAGAAAAAAACCCACCACCACGCCGAAAGGCCGAAAACGAAGAGCAGGAGGTCGGCGATCCACGCGCCCGCGCTTCCCGCCGGATTGCGCGGCATCGCCTCGCGCACGGCGTGCGACCAGCCGGGGTCTTCCGGGGAGTAGCCCAAAAGGGCGAGGGCGAGAAAAGCGCCGAACGCGAAAACGATGAGCCAGCGCGCTTCCTGCAGGACTGTTGCAACTTTTTCCGGCAACGCGCCGGAGGAATTTGAGGCGTCTTTCGATACGCTGGAGAATTTACCGCGGGACAATGCAATCGCTTTCGTCTAAAAATCGAATCAGCGGGACGCGCGCGCGAACGCCGCCCCCAGGCACGTAACGGACCCTCCCAAGTGGGTGAGCGGTCAAAAAAACAGAGAAGATTGTCATCACTTGCCCTTCAATGGAAAAAACCAGTGGTCAAAGCGGTTTTCAGGATTATATAGCGCCTATGGCGCCCATTCGGCGCGGACGGAAAAACAGCGCGCGCGACCGCGCCTCCATCGCGCGGGAACGCGGGGAAAAAACTCAATCGCTCCGTGGGGCGACGGTCAGGACGATCTTGTTTTTTTCGATGCGGATGTGCCCCGTTTTTTCGAGGTCCTTCATCACGCGGCTGACCATTTCGCGCGAAGCGCCGATCATCTTGGAAATGTCCTGCTTCGTGATGCGCCGCTTGATGACCTTGACACCGTCCTCGTTTTCGGCGAGGTCGAGAAGAAGGCGCGCGACACGACCGTAGACGTCCATCAGAACGAGGCTCTCGATCTTGCGATTCGCGTTCCTCAAGCGCAGGACGAGGCTCTTCATGATGTTCAGGCAAAGGTCGACGTTCTTTTCCATCACCTTGGCGAGGTCGTTCTGGTATATTTCGAGCAATTCGCAAGGCTCGCTGCTCACGACATCCGCCGAGCGCGGCAGACCGTCGATCAAGCTCATTTCGCCGATACATTCGCCCGCCTGGAGGAAGGTCAGGATGACCTCGTTGCCTTCCGAATCGCGGTTGAGTACCGTCGCGCGACCGTTGACGAGGATGAACATCGACTCGACGCGGTCGCCCGCATAGACGATCGTCTTGTTTCTCGGCACCTTCCGGAAGACGGCCATGCTCATCAGTTGATCGAGCTGGTCGTCGGGCAAACCTGAAAAAAGCGGAATCTGCTTCAAAAGCAGGATCGATTTCTTTCCCTGAAACGTTTCCGTCGGCATGGGGGCCTCTCGCTGGAAATGACGTTGAATAACAGAAACGACCTTCCCTGAATGGTTCAGAATAGCACGAATTACTCCAAACGGCCAATGAAAAATTCTTGAAATCAATACTCCCAAAAAAGGCCGACGGGAATTTCTTCGCGGCAAGCTGGGTATAATCCTGAAAACCGTACTTGAAGCGGAATTTCCCGAATTTTTTACGGATGCGAAAAATGAACTCGAATTCCCGCCACTGCCGTTTGCTGATCCTGGGTTCGGGACCCGCCGGTTATACCGCGGCCGTCTATGCCGCGCGCGCGAACCTCTCGCCGACCCTCGTCACGGGGGTCGAGCAGGGCGGACAACTGATGACGACGACGGAGGTCGACAACTGGCCCGCCTGCCCCACGGGAATTCCGGGTCCCGACCTCATGCAGCGCTTCGAGGAACACGCGCTCCGCTTCAAGACCGAGATCGTTTTCGACCACATTCAGGCGGCGCGCCTGTCGGAAACACCTTTCTCGCTGACCGGCGACGAAGGAGTCTACACCTGCGACGCGCTGATCATCGCAACCGGCGCGTCCGCCCGTTATCTCGGGCTGCCGTCCGAAAAAAAATTCGCCGGACGCGGCGTCTCCGCCTGCGCGACCTGCGACGGATTCTTTTACAAGGATAAGCGCGTCGCCGTCGTCGGCGGCGGGAATACGGCGGTCGGCGAAGCGCTTTACCTTGCCAATATCGCAAGCCACGTGACGCTCATCCACCGGCGCGACACGCTCCGGGGCGAAAAAATCCTCCACGAACAGCTTTTCGAGAAGGAAAAAGAGGGCAAGGTCACGATCCTGTGGGATTCGGCGCTCCAGGAGATTCTCGGCGACGAAACGGGCGTGACGGGCTTGCGCGTCGAAAACAGGAAGACCGGTGCGGTCGAGGACATCCCCATGCACGGAGTCTTCATCGCGATCGGCCACCGACCCAATACGGAAATTTTCGCCGGCCAGCTCGAAATGGACGACGGCTATATCGTCACCCGTGGGGGGCGTCGCGGGAACGCCACGCAAACGAGCGTTCCCGGCGTTTTTGCCGCGGGCGACGTCCAAGACGACATCTATCGGCAAGCCTGCACGTCCGCCGCGTCGGGCTGCATGGCCGCGCTCGACGCGGAACGCTACCTCGAAGCGACGCAAAGCCGCCGAGGCCCCGACGCCGCCTCCGAGTAAGCCTGCGCAAAACGCCCGCGAGTCGCCTGAACGCTCCGAAAACCGATTTCGCCCGCGAGTCGCCTGAAAACCTTTTCATCCCGGTGAACAAAAAACCGACCCCGGACGAGATCGCCGACTTCCATCAGGCCATCGAGGGAACGCGCCCCCTGCGCGCGCACGACCGCGTCGTCCCCGAACGCCCCAAACCCAGCCCGCGTCCGAGACGGCGCGAACCCGACGCCGAACCCGCCGTCGGGTCGATCGGCGCTTCACTCGTCATCGATCGGACGCCTTCCGATTCGGGCAGCTTCCTGCGCGTCGGCCTCCACCGCAACACCTTGCGCGACTTGAAGCGCGGGCGCTGGCCCGTCCAGAACGACGTTGATCTGCACGGGTTGAACCGCTTCGAAGCCCTGGATGCCGTCACCTCGTTCATCGCCGAATCGATCGCCGCCGACAAACGCTGCGTCCGCATCGTCCATGGTCGCGGCAACCGATCGCCGGGGCGTTCCGGCGTCCTGCGCGGACTCGTCCAAACCTGGCTGACCCAACACGCGGACGTTCTCGCGTTTTGCAGCGCGCCCCCTTCCGACGGCGGGGACGGTGCCGTCTGGGTGCTTTTGAAATCCGGTCGAACGGCGGCGGCGCGCCGATCGGCCTGACGAACGGGCTTGAATCCTCCGCGCATCGGCCTCATAATGGCGGCATGGTTGTAATTCCGGCCATCTGGAGTCATTCTGGACGCGGGTTCGAATCCCGCCACCTCCACCCAAGCGACGCCGTCGCGCGGACGTTTGGGTGGGGGTGTACCGGTTTCGACAGGGTGTGCAAAGGGTGAGCAGGCAACCCGTCAGGCGATCGACGTTAATGAAGCAAACCTATAAACGCCAACGATGAGCGTTTCGCACTGGCCGCCTAAGGCCGATGCCGGGGCCGCTTGAGCCTTGTTACCCAAGAAAAGCCGCCGGGGGCGAAAGCCCCCGGCGTCATTCTGAGGACTGAAGACAGAGTTGTGGTCTGTTTTCAGTATTCAGTGATCGCGGGGGATGCTCCGTCAGATTACGGATTACTGACTTCTGACGCATAGGTTGGGGTGAGCACAGCGAACCCCAACAAGAAGCATGATGACCGAGAGAAAACACCTTGGGCGAAGCGATGCGGTCTGAATGCCCCACTTTCCCCCTGACAAGGGAGAAATGAAAGGTTTCGGGGTTTCGGCAAGCGTTGACAGGTTTTCAAACCTTCCAAACCCCTCCTATCCTCCCCTTATCAGGGGAGGAACCTGGACGTCATACGTTCGTGCGTCGGCGCCGAATCGTGCGCGATCTCGCAGGGGCACGGCGTGCCGTGCCCAGCATCATGTATACGCATGCGGAACGTTGGGCGTCATTTCATTCAGCCCCACGATCATGGCGCGAAGCGGCGCCACCCCGCATAATGAAACATTGCCCGTGATTCACCGACCTCCGAGTTAGAGGCACCAAGGGGGGTGCTTGGCCGAGGTGGCGGGTCACAGGCATTTGCTCTTTGCGTAATTCATCGCGGCGTCATTGTCGGCGATGATTTTTTGCGCCCAAATC
>JAISDL010000194.1 GCA_031264825.1 Accumulibacter sp.
GGCTGCGCAGAGCCTCAACTTCCTTACCACGTGAACAAGTATATGGGGAAAAAATGAAAAATCAAGGTTTTTGCCACAAAGATTCACAGAGACAGATCGACGCCCTGAGAAAGAGGGTCGACCACTTCGAGAACCGCCTCCGCGTTCACGGGGCAAAGCTCGGCGAACTCGACGGCCGGACAACCCTCGCGGAAAACACGATCCGCGCGCTCTGCAAGGCGCGGTACTGGGAGATCGCCCGCGACGTTCTCGCGATCGTCTTGGCGCTTCTCGCTCTTTCCCTTGGCTTGCCCGGACACTGATGGCCAGTAAGCGCCGAATTCGTCGCAACGTGTGCGGCCGCAAGATTCGTCATGCGACCGAGGCCGCCGCGCGCGCGGCGATCCGCTCTCTGCGCCGCGCGGGCGTTCTCGCCGCGCTCACGCCTTACCGTTGCCCGTTTTGCGGCCAGTTCCACGTCGGCACCCACCCCGCGCCGTGCGGGAGATCATATCGTCCCTCGAAAACGAAATCAGGTGTACGGGCGGTAGGGAATTCTCAGGTCGCGCTCGAAGTGCGCGGGATTGTCCGGCTTCGGCAGAGGGGACGACTTTAGGATGGCGCGTTCGACGGCGTCGTCGAGCGGCGCGTAACCGCTGGATTTTATCAATTCAACCCTCATGATCTCGCCTGTGGGCAGTTGCGTGACGCGAAAAACCACTTCCGGGTTTCCTGGAATTCCGCCGGGGAGAAGAATGTTCCCACGGATTTTCATCCGTATCTTATCCTGATACCCCGCGACGCCGATACCGCCTCCGCCTGTCCCGGGGCCTACGCCGGAGCCGATACCCCCCCCCGATCCGCCTCCGTATCCGCCGCCCGATCCACTTCCGCTCCCGGCGCCCGACCCGCTTCCGCCTCCGGCACCGCGACCGCCTTCCTGACCCGAAGGGGTGTTTGCAAGAATCGACCGAAGTTCCTGTTCCTGCGCCACACGGCGCTGCTCGCGCAGTTCGCGGTTGAGTTCGCGCGCAAAGCTCCTCCTCGGCGCGGGGTCGGGAGCGGGCGCGGAGGAGGGTGTGCGCTCCGGAGTGCGCCGCCTTTCTTCCTTGCCGCTTTCCTTGTACGTAATGTCCGGGTTGACCGGCGGATTTGTCTCGACGGGTTCAGGCACGGGAAGGCCAGGCGCGGGAGGCATCGACGCAGGGGGCGGCTCACTGACTCCGACACCTTCCCCTCCGGCGGAAATGTCCGGGACACCGTCCCCGCCACCACCTCCGCCGCCTCCTCCGCCTCCCGGCAAACCCGACCCCCAGAGTTCCACCGTGACGGAATTACCCACCTGGCGCTTCCACTGTATGCCGACGAACAGCGCGCCGATGAAAAACAGATGAACGAACGCGGACAGGATCAGCGCGGCAACGCTGTTCTTCTCTTCGGGGACGTAGGGATAATAGGCATCCACGGGAGCAATCACCGTCCGACGGACTATTTCCTGGCGGTTTTCACGTCGAAGGGCTGGACGAGCAGGGCGACGCGCTCGATCCGGCGACGCTGCAATTCGTCCATCACCTGAAGCACCGCCTCGTATTTGACCTTCCTGTCGCCGACGATCAGTACGGGCTGCTTAGGATTTTGCCGTTGCGCGTCGATCAACGCCTGCGTCAGTTCTTCGCGCGTCAGGCCGCGCGGCTTCGGTTGCCCCGGCAGGTGCAAAGAAAGCGATTCATCCGCATGAATATTGACACGCAGGGCTTCCGCGGGCGCCTGCGACGATTTGGCCACCGAAGGAACATCGATACTCGACGTCACCATCATCGGCGCGGTAACCATGAAAATAACCAACAGAACGAGCATGACGTCGATATAGGGGACGACGTTGATCTCGTTTTTCAGGCGTCGGTTCTGCATACCTGCCTCCTTTAACGCACCTGCCGTTGCAGGATGTTGGAAAATTCTTCCATGAAGGATTCGAAGCGCGTCGAAAGGCGGTCGACCTCGTGCGAAAAACGATTGTAGGCGACGACCGCCGGAATCGCCGCGAAAAGGCCGATCGCCGTAGCGACCAAGGCTTCGGCGATCCCCGGCGCAACGGTCGAAAGCGTCGCCTGACCGACGTTGGAGAGGCCGCGAAAAGCGTGCATGATCCCCCAGACCGTGCCGAACAGCCCAACGTAAGGGCTGACCGAGCCCGCCGACGCGAGAAAAGCGAGGTGCGAATCGAGTCCGTCGACTTCGCGCTGGTAGGTCGCACGCATCGCCCGACGTGCGCCGTCGATGACGTCTTTCGGTTCGAGGTTCGTCTGTCGGCGCAGTTTCTTGAATTCGCGGAACCCGGATTCGAAGATACGTTCCATGTTGCCGCTCTCGCGGCGCGAACCCGTCGCCTCCTCGAAAAGCGTTTCAAGGTCGCCGCCGCTCCAGAACTCGTGCTCGAACTCCTCGGTCTGCGCGCGCGCCTTTCGGATGGCGAACCACTTGCGAAAAATGTAATACCACGACATGAACGAAACGCCTGCCAGCAGCGCCATGATGACCTGGACGACGGCGCTTGCATCGAGGATTAAATGGAGGATTGAAAGGTCTTGCGAAACATTCATGGGATTTTTACCAGCGCGGCGCGCAATGATGGTGGAATTGAAACGATCTTCATCCGCGCCGCGTTGACGCAGATAACCTGTATTCTAGCGCTGACGAGTTCTTCGAGTGTCTCTTCGGCGGACTCGCACCGGATGCTCTGGACGAAAAAAATCTGCGAACGCGAGATTTTCTCGACTTTCAGGTCGACGCGGACCAGATCGTCGAGCCGCGCAGGCTTCAAATACTCCAGATTCGCGCTGCGGACGACGAAGGCGATTCCCGGATCGCGCAGCAGATCGGCTTGGTCGTGACCGAGCGCGCGAAGCCACTCGGTGCGGCAACGCTCCAGAAATTTCAGGTAATTCGAGTAATACACGACGCCGCCAGCGTCGGTATCTTCGTAGTAAATCCGGACGAGAATCGAAAAAGCGCTTTCAATCATAAGCCAAAAAGAGAACAGAACCCGCGCGATTATAAAAGGCCCGCACCGCGCGGGCACAGCTATTGTACTCGTTATGGAAGCCGGTCACGTACCGCCTCTCATCGACTGTAACGAGTTTTCGATCCATCCGGGTTTTTCAAGGTACGAAAATCCGATCCGGTCTCATGGAAGACGGAAAGGGTAAAATCGAGCAGAACGAAAATGCGTTTCTACCGAATGGTCGAAGCAAAAGGGTAGAAAACAGACGAATCGGACGAATGCGGCGTGTTCCGTGCGATCAATTTCGACGCGCCTCTGGTTGTATAACGCGAACCCAAAGTGGACACTCAAACCCCGGCAGGTTCGCGCAGAGCCTAAAATATTGAAATTACAGGCACAATGAAGGAGGAACGATTGATTTGCCTTGGCGATTTGAAGCTTCGCAAAAGTGTTCGCGCAAAATTCAAAGTTTTGATAGATAATTCAGTCGCTTGTAAGTGAAGCATTTCGCTTCGCAGCAATGCGAAGCGCGGATTGAAACCCGAACTATCTTCAGCTTGAAATACGAATGGGATGGATTTCGCTTCGCAGCAATGCGAAGCGCGGATTGAAACGATGAAGAGCGGCGAATACAGACCGGTATCGACGATTTCGCTTCGCAGCAATGCGAAGCGCGGATTGAAACTACGGAGGACTGCTCCGCGAGAAGGGAAGCACCTTATTTCGCTTCGCAGCAATGCGAAGCGCGGATTGAAACCGCCGATCTACGACAATCCGTTTCAGGATAAGGGAATTTCGCTTCTCAGCAATGCGAAGCGCGGATTGAAACATGGATATCA
>JAISDL010000211.1 GCA_031264825.1 Accumulibacter sp.
TTTGCGAATGAAATCCGCGTCGAGCGATTGAAGATAGCGCGCGCCGATGTCGAGCGCGTCGGCGGTGAGGTAGACTTGCTGCGTCATCGCGCCGACGGCGACGTGCGTCCATTTGGCCCAGTTCTCCTTGCCGCGGCCGTTTTCCTTGAGCGGCGTACGGTTGCTCGCGAAAATCAGCGTGTAGGGCGCCGAGGCCGAAAACGACTGGCGCGAAACCTTGGCGCGAACGTCGTCTCCGCTGATCCGCATGAGCGAGTGGTCTTCCCACGAGTAGCGGAAAAGCCCCTCCGCGCCGGCGACGTAGATGCTCACGTAAGGCTCGACGCCCATGCCGAAGGGCACCGTCCATTTGTCCGGACGGTTCTTGCCCGACGCGGCCCAGAGGATCGTCGAGAGTTCGGCTTGCGATATCTTTCCGGTCGGAAACGACGAGCCGCGCGCAGACGCGCGCGCGGCGACCGCTTCGAAAACGGGCTTGCCGCCCGTCGTTTGCGGCGCGGGAAGTGTGACGTTACCGGGCGGCACGACGACGTCGGCGGCCATCACGATCGACGCCGAAAGCGATAAGACCGAAAACAACAGGGTATTTTTCATATTCCGTCTCCTTGCACGAGGTCAAGCGGCAATGATACGGCAAATCGGGCGCATCAACCCACGTTGTCGACGGGGAAAAGACACGGCAAGCTTTCAACCGGGGCGGCTTTGGGTGAGGCAGCGTGGGCGGCTTCGCACCGCGGAGAAGGATCAGTGCGTCGCCGGACGTCTCAGCTTCTTGATCGCCCTCAGTTGGGCGGCCGCTTGCGCGAGTTCGGCTTCGGCTTTTGCGAAGTCGACGCCCGCTTCGCGCCTCTTCAGTTTGTCGCGCGCTTCTTTTTGCGCTTGGAGAGCTTTGGCTTCGTCGATGTCGTCGGCGCGTACCGCCGTGTCGGTGAGCAGGGTAACCAGCGTCGGCTGAACTTCGAGAATGCCGCCGGAGACGTAGATCAATTCCACGTCTTCGGTTCCGGGAACGTGGAGACGGATCGACCCCGGCTTGATGAGCGCGAGGAGCGGCGCGTGGCGCGGGAATACGCCGAGTTCTCCCAACTCGCCGGGGAAAACGGCAAAACTCGCTTCGCCGGAGAATATCTGTTGCTCGGCGCTGACGATGTCGATCCGCATGGTGTACTCCGCCATTCCTTGGCCCCTTTTCTCTCTATGCTTTTCCTGCCATAGCCTTGGTCTTTTGCCCTTCGCGCGTCGAGACGTCGAAGGTCAAAGCGTCTTGGCTTTTTCGATCGCTTCCTCGATGCCGCCGACCATGTAGAACGCCTGTTCGGGAAGCGCGTCGCATTCTCCGTTGACGATCATCTTGAAGCCCTTTATCGTGTCCTTCAGCGAGACGTATTTCCCCGGCGACCCCGTGAAAACTTCGGCGACGTGGAAGGGTTGCGACAAAAAGCGCTGAATCTTGCGCGCGCGATAGACGGCTTGCTTGTCTTCGGGCGAGAGTTCGTCCATCCCGAGGATCGCGATGATGTCGCGCAACTCCTTGTACCTTTGCAGCGTTTTTTGAACGCCGCGCGCGACTTCGTAGTGCTCTTCGCCGACGACTTGCGGGTCGAGCTGGCGCGAGGTCGAGTCGAGCGGATCCACCGCGGGGTAGATGCCGAGCGAGGCGATGTCGCGCGAGAGCGTGACCGTCGAATCGAGGTGGAGGAAGGTCGTCGCGGGCGAGGGGTCGGTCAAATCGTCGGCGGGAACATAGACCGCCTGGATCGACGTGATCGACCCGACGCTCGTCGAGCTGATGCGCTCTTGCAGACGCCCCATTTCTTCGGCGAGCGTCGGCTGGTATCCGACCGCCGACGGCATACGGCCGAGCAGCGCCGAGACTTCGGTTCCCGCGAGCGTGTAACGGTAGATGTTGTCGACGAAGAAGAGGATGTCGCGCCCTTCGTCGCGGAAACGTTCGGCCATCGTAAGCCCCGTCAGCGCGACGCGCAGACGGTTTCCGGGGGGTTCGTTCATCTGTCCGAAGACCATCGCGACCTTGTCGAGAACGTTCGAATCCTTCATTTCATGGTAGAAGTCGTTCCCTTCGCGCGTCCGCTCGCCGACGCCCGCGAAGACGGACAGCCCGGAGTGCTGTTTCGCAATGTTGTTGATGAGTTCCATCATGTTGACGGTCTTGCCGACGCCCGCGCCGCCGAAGAGGCCGACCTTGCCGCCCTTGGCGAAGGGGCAGATCAGGTCGATGACCTTGATGCCGGTTTCGAGGAGTTCGACCGACGGGGAAAGTTCGTCGAACTTCGGCGGCGACTGATAGATCGAGCGCCGCTCGTCGGTCAGGATCGGACCGGCTTCGTCGACGGGACGCCCGAGGACGTCCATGATGCGCCCGATCGTCGCGTCGCCGACCGGGATCGTGATCGGCGCGCCGGTATCGTTGACCTTCATGCCGCGGCGCAGACCGTCGGACGACCCCATCGTGATCGCGCGGACGATGCCGTCGCCGAGTTCCTGCTGGACTTCGAACATCAGGTTCTTTTCGCAGCCTTCGTGTTCTTCCGATTGGTCCAACAGAAGCGCGTCATAGACCCGTGGCATTTCCTCGCGTGGAAATTGAATGTCGACCACCGCTCCGATGCACTGAATAATGTTTCCTTGACTCATCGTCGTATCCTCGATCAATTATCAGACGGCGGCCGCGCCGCCTACGATTTCCGTAATTTCTTTGGTGATTGCGGCTTGGCGGGCCTTGTTGTAAACCAGCTTGAGTTCGTCGATCACGTTTTTCGCGTTGTCGGACGCCGATTTCATCGCCACCATCCGCGCGCTCTGCTCGGACGCCATGTTTTCGGCGACGGCCTGGTACAGGAGGGCCTCGACGTAACGCATCAAAAGTATGTCGATGACGGCTTTGGGCGCCGGCTCGTAAATGTAATCCCAATCGATTTCGAGCGCGTTGTCCGACTTCGGACGGCTACCGATCAAGTCGCCGTGGATGGGGAGCAACTGCTCGATGACAGGCTCCTGCTTCATCGTATTGATGAAGCGGGTATAGGCCATGTAGAGCACGTCGATTTTGCCGTCGATGTAGGCGTCGAACTGGACTTTCGCCGGACCGATCAGCTTTTCGAGCGAGGGCTGGTCGCCCAGGCCGACGAGGTGCGAGACGATGTCGACGCTCGAGCGCGACAGAAAGCCGAAACCCTTGTTGCCGATCGCGGTCACGTGAAATTTCTTGCCGTCGGCGTCCCAATCCCTCATCCGCGTGAGGGCCAGACGGAGGATGTTCGTGTTCAGCCCCCCGCAAAGCCCCTTGTCGGACGTGATCGCGATCAAGCCGATGTTCTTGATATATTCGCGCTTTTCAAGGAAGGGGTGGGTATAGCTCTTGACCAGGGCGTGCGAAAGGTTCCCGGTGACGCGGCGTATTTTTTCTCCGTAAGGGCGGGCCGCGCGCATCTTTTCCTGCGCTTTGCGCATCTTCGACGCGGCGACCATTTCCATCGCCTTGGTGATCTTGCGCGTGCTTTCGACGCTCTTGATCTTGGAACGGATTTCCTTACCGCTCGCCATTTGATTTCTCCCGGTCGGTCAAACCAAAGTTTCCTTGAACTCCAGGATCGCTTTCACGAGTTCTTTCTCGGCTTCGGCGTCGAAGTCCTTGGTTGTTTCGATTTTTTCGATCAAGGCGCTGTAGTTCTGTTTGACGAAGTTGTGCATCTTCTTTTCGACTTCGAGCGTCTTATTGACGTCGATCCCGTCGAAATAGCCTTCGTTGACCGCGAAGAGGGTAATCGCCATTTCGGAAATCGGGAGCGGCGAATACTGCGGTTGCTTCATCAGTTCGGTCACGAGGCGTCCGCGGTCGAGTTGCTTCCGGGTCGCATCGTCGAGGTCGGAAGCGAACTGCGCGAAGGCCGCAAGCTCGCGGAACTGCGCGAGCGCGAGACGCACGCCGCCGCCGAGTTTTTTGATGACCTTCGTCTGCGCGGCGCCGCCGACGCGGGAGACCGAGATGCCGGCGTCGATCGCCGGACGGAGACCCGAGTTGAAGAGGTCGGTATCGAGAAAGATCTGTCCGTCGGTGATCGAAATCACGTTCGTCGGAACGAAGGCGGAGACGTCGCCGGCCTGCGTTTCGATGATCGGAAGCGCGGTCAATGACCCGGTCTTCCCCTTGACCTCGCCGTTCGTGAATCTTTCGACGTATTCCTCATTGACACGCGCCGCGCGTTCGAGCAGGCGCGAGTGCAGGTAAAAAATATCGCCGGGGTAGGCTTCGCGTCCCGGCGGACGGCGCAGGAGGAGCGAAACCTGGCGGTAGGCCCACGCCTGCTTGGTCAGATCGTCGTAAATGATCAGCGCGTCCTGCCCGCGGTCGCGGAAGTATTCGCCCATCGTGCACCCCGCGTAGGGAGCGATGTATTGCAGGGCCGCCGACTCGGACGCCGTCGCGGCGATGACGATCGTGTACTCCATCGCGCCGTGCTCTTCGAGCCGGCGGACGACGCTGGCGACCGACGAGGCTTTTTGTCCGATCGCAACGTAGATACAGATAAGTTCCTTGCCCTTTTGGTTGATGATCGTGTCGATCGCGATCGCCGTCTTCCCGGTCTGGCGGTCGCCGATGATCAGCTCGCGCTGACCGCGCCCGACCGGCACCATCGAGTCGATCGACTTCAAGCCCGTCTGCACCGGCTGGCTGACCGATTGACGCCAGATGACGCCCGGCGCCACTTTTTCGATTTTATCGGTCAATGTCGCGTTGATCGGCCCCTTGCCGTCGATGGGCTGACCGAGCGAATTGACGACGCGCCCCAGGAGTTCCGGACCGATGGGAACTTCGAGGATGCGGCCCGTCGTTCGGACGATCGCGCCTTCGACGATTTCCTCGTAGCTCCCCAAGACCACCGCACCGACCGAATCGCGTTCGAGATTCAGCGCCATGCCGTAGATGCCGCCCGGAAATTCGAGCATTTCACCCTGCATCGCGTCGGACAGGCCGTGTATGCGGCAAATACCGTCTGTAACCGAAATGACCGTGCCTTGCGTGCGCGTTTCGGCCGTCACCTCCAGATTCTGAATCTTGCTCTTGATCAGCTCACTGATCTCGGAAGGATTCAATTGCATGAATTTCTCCTAGTTCTGCTTGAGCGCCACAGCCATTTCATCCAACCTGTAGCGAACGGAAAGGTCGAGCACCTTATCCTCCACGACGACCCTGACCCCGCCGATCAAAGACTTGTCGATCTCGACGTGCGGGCGGAGCCTGCTCTTGAAATGCGATTCACATTCGACGAGCAAACTGTCGAGCTGTGCCTTCTCGATCGGAAAAGCGCTGTGGATGATCGCCTCCTTGACGCCGTCGTCGGCGTCCTTGAGTTGCTCATAGACCTCGCTGATCTCTTCCGCGATGCCGAAGCGCTCGCTGCCGAGAAGGACGCCGACAAAAGCTGAAAGCTCCTTGTTGCCGGCTTCTCCGGTAAACGAGACGATCGCCTCGACGATCTGCGGAGTGGAGAGCATCGGGTTTCCGATAATCTTGTAGATATTCGGATCCTTGGAAATCACCGCGATGCACTGCAAGCGATCCGACCATTCCGCCAGCGCGCCGCTCTCCTTTGCGATCTCGAACACCGCCTGGGCGTATTGGCGGGCGATAGTGACGGATTCGGTCATGGAATCACAGCTCTTTCTTGATCGCGTTCAGAAAGCCGGCGTGCGCCTTCGCGTCGACCTCGCGGAGCAGGATTTTTTCGGTCGCCGCGACGACCAGATCCGTCAGTCGCTCGCGCAGATCGTCCTTGACGCGCGCGACTTCCAGATCGATCTCCGCGCGGGCTTCGGCCATCGCCTTTTCGGCGTCCGCCCTCGCCTGTTCCCTCGCTTCGTCAATGATCCGCTGCGCCCGCTGATCGGCCTGCGAGACCATTTCAGCGGCCTTCTCCTTGCCTTCGCGAACCGTATCGGCCGAGCGTTGCGCCGCGAGGCCGAGGATTTCGTGCCCGCGCTCCGCCGCGGCGAGGCCCTCGCTGATCTTCTCCGCGCGTTCGTCGAGCGCCTTCATGATGGGCGGCCAGACGAATTTCAACGTAAACCACGCCAGAATCAGGAAGACGACGACCTGCGCGAACAAGGTTGAGTTTACATTCACGGTTCTCTTCCCCGTTCAATGTTGATCGAAAAAACCCTTGTGCTACCTGACGATGAAAGGATTGGCGAACGCGAACGCCATGATGACGCCGACGCCGATCAGGTAAATCGCGTCGATCAGACCCGCGATGACGAGCACTTTCGGCAACAGTCCGTCCATGATTTCGGGCTGGCGCATCGACGCTTCAATGAACCTGTAGCCGAGCGTCGTGACGCCGGCAACCGCGAGCGTAGCACCCAGACAAACGACAGCGGCGCAAAGATAGAGTAGGTTGATAATGATGGTTTGATGTTCCACGACCGCTCCTTTGTAGAGAGATTAAAAAAAGACAACACGAAATCAGTGATGCGAATGCGCCTGCCCGATATAGACGAGCGCCATCATCATGAAAATGAACGCCTGCAAGCCGATGATCAGAATATGGAAAATCGCCCACGCCGACCCGGCGATCACGTGGCAAACAAACGCGATGTAACCGCCCAAGCTCCAGGTAAACGCCCCGCCCATGAGGGCAATCATGATGAAGAGCAGTTCGCCCGCGTACATATTGCCGTAGAGCCGCATTCCGTGCGAGAGCGTTTTCGACGCAAACTCCGAGAGGTGCATCGCGAAATTGGGGAGATACAACAGGGGATTGTCCCCGAGCGGGACCGAGCACATTTCGTGCATCCACCCCCAGAAACCCTTGGTCTTGCAGTTGAAGATGAAGACCAGCACCAGAACGCCGCCGGCGGCGCCGAGCGTTCCGTTCAAATCCGCCGTCGGGACGCCGCGCAGGAAAGCGTGCGGATTGCCCGAAAGTTTCTGCCAGATCAGCGGGAAGAGGTCGAGCGGCAGAAAGTCGAGCGCGTTCATCAGGAAAATCCACACCAGGACCGTCATCGCGAGGGGAACGACGGTTCTCAGCGCTTTTTTGTCGGGGATGATCATCGCCGCCTGCGTGTGGACGATGTCGGCGATCAGCTCGATCGCCGCCTGCGCGCGCCCCGGAACGCCCGCCGTAGAGTTGCGCGTCGCGCGCCACATGAAGTAGACGCCGATGAGGCCGATCGTCAGCGAGAAAAAAATCGTGTCGTAGTTGATGACCGAAAAATCGGCAATGGATTCCTGCGCCTTGCCGATATTGTTGAACGGAGTCAAATGGTGGATGATGTACTCACCCGACGTCATCGCGGTCGCTTCGTGCCCGGCAGCCATATCAGTTTTTTTCCCTTATCGCAATGATGCTCGCTTGCAACGCAAGCCCCAGTCCCAACGCCATCCCGACGAGCAAGGCGATCCACTGAACCTCGATGTACAGCCTCACCACCAGGTAAAGCGCACCGATCGTCAGACCAACCTTGAGAAGCTCGCTCATAATGAGCTTGCCCAGCACAAACGAACCCCGTTGAAGCGATACATGCTTCAGGTACAGCGTAAACAGCAGGCTCGGCAAAAAGCAGGAGACCCCTCCCAGCCCCACCGATATCGCGCCATGTACCCCCGCAAAGTACCACGCTCCAGCCATGACCATCGTTATTATTGCCAATGGCGTAAGAACGACGCGGAACATTTTATATTGCCCCAAGGCTCCCTCACCTCATCTGCTGAACTATAAATTTACTCGGTGATTTCTGTCAAGAGATATACGCTCTTAAAGCGCATTCTGGAGTTCGAACGCTCTGGACGAAGAAAAATTCGCCCCCGAAACCCTTTGGGCGCGCGTTTCGCGGAAAAGCCCCCAAGCGGCGGTAAAATACGCGGATGAGCGCGCCGCGTTTTATCCATCTCCGTCTGCACAGCGAGTATTCCATCACCGACGGGGCGGTTCGTCTCGACACCGGAAAGAATCACGAATGCCCGCCGGTGCGGCGCGCCGCCGAATACGGTATGCCGGCGCTCGCGCTGACCGACCTCTCGAACATGTTCGGCGCGCTCAAGTTCTACAACGCCGCGCGACATTCGGGGGTCAAGCCGCTGCTCGGCAGCGACGTCTACATCTCGAATACGACCGACCCGGAGCGCCCCGGTCGCCTCCTCCTCCTCTGCCGCTCGAACAAAGGGTATCACCAGCTTTGCGAATTGCTTTCGCGCGCGTCCCTGACGCCGCGTTCGCGCGGACGCGCGGAAATTTCGCGCGAGATGCTCCGCGAGGTCGGGACCGACGGATTGATCGCGCTCTCAGGCACCGAGGCAAGCGACGTCGGCGAAGCGCTCGTCCAGGAGAACATCGAACACGCGCGGAGCCGTGCGAGCGAGTGGGCGGCGCTCTTTCCCGGCGCATTCTACCTCGAAATCCAGCGCGCATCTTCTCTGCACACTCTCGGCGACGCGCGCCAGGAGGGCCACGAGCGCCAAGAGAGGCTCGTCGCCGCGACGGCCGAGCTTGCGGCGGAACTCGATCTTCCGCTCGTCGCGACGCACCCGATACAGTTCATGGACCGCGAGGACTTCACGGCGCACGAGGTGCGCGTCTGCATCGCGGACGGGCTGATGCTCA
>JAISDL010000003.1 GCA_031264825.1 Accumulibacter sp.
GGCGGCGATGATAATTCGTCTGCTGTTCCAGAGTATCCACTCTACTTCCCGATTCCAAGTAGAGTGTATTGACACCCAAGTGCGCGTTGAACTCGGAAATGGCGTCGAACGACATGTACGAATGACTGTCGCCGAGAAGAAGTACGGTTTTCGCACCACGCACATTGCGATACAGACAGTATCCGTTGACACTTGGTACATCAAACTTTTTCCCGCACTCCTTGACGCGTTCGTAAAAACCGATGGGGGCACCAACATTTTTCATTTCCTGAGCAATCCGCCAGTTCTGCTTTACCGCTTCACGGTTTTCCAGGCCTTCGTTCCTATAAAACGCCCCCCCCCCCCCCCCCCGCAAATGACATAAGCATAACAAGGATCAGCGCCGCTGTCTTTGCGTTCCGCGCACTTATCCCAAATCGAATTGGGCGTTCAAGGCAGACGTAAGTCAGCGACGCCAGTACAAATGCAAGGAATATGAGGGCGACGCGAAAATCCCGGTGCGGTGTCTCACCATATATGATTTTAGCGTATGACATGAGCGGCCAGTGCCAGAGGTAGAGCGGGTAACTGATAAGCCCAATGGCAACGAGCGGTTTCCACGCCAGCAGACGCCGATTGATCCAGCCGCCAGCCTGACCTGTCCCGCAAAAGCCCGCAATGATCACACACGCCGCGCCCAGCACCGGCCACACGGCGTTTTTCCCCGGGAAGCGCGCGACGCCCATCGTGAGAACGCTCGCGGACAAAATCAGGATTCCAAGAAACGACAGGCAATCCCGCAAAACTCGCCCATCGTTCTCAGGTGGCGAATTGAAACATAGCCTCCCCAGAAACGCGTCGAGGGCAAGCGCTTTGCGCGTGAATAAGGGCGAACGCGGCATCAATGCCAATGCGCTTCCCGCCAAGAGTTCCCAGAAACGCGTCAATGGCGCGTAAAAATCAAATACCGGATGTCTTTTGTAAACCGCAAGATTCGCGGTAAGGGAAACGAAAAAGAAGAGCAATAAAAATGTCAGAGGCCGCATACCTTTCCTCGACAAACCCCACAGGAAAAGCGGCAGTACGATATAAAATTGTTCCTCAATTCCCAGACTCCACAGATGCATGAGCGGTTTTCTTGCCATCGCGACGTCAAAATAGCCGCTTTCTCTCCAGAGGATGAGATTCGAAACGAAGCCCGCACCGCCCAGCGTGTGTTTCCCGAGGTTTTGATAATCGTCTGGCAGCAAAGCGAACCAGCCGAAAACGAGCGCCGCCGCCATGACGAGGATGAGCGCAGGGAAAATCCGGCGGATGCGGCGCGCGTAGAATTCCCAGAAGCTGAAGGTGCCGTCCGAAAGCGAGTTGTGGAGAATGCCTCCGATCAGGAAGCCTGATATGACGAAAAAAATATCGACTCCGACAAACCCGCCTCGGACATACTTCGGAAAGAAGTGATAGCCGATAACCGCCAAAACCGCGAAGGCCCGCAAACCGTCGATATCTGGACGATAAGAAAGTTGTTTAACATATGTCGGACTGCTCACGTAATTTCTCCATCATTGAATTGCGTTGGGCTTCATTTCATTCAGCCCAACCTACACTGCCAGCAAGGCACGGCACACCGTGCCCTGTCAGGCATCAGGAATCAGAAGACAGGGATCAGATCGGTCAGCGGCAGCTTCGCCGCCGGGGGAAAACAACAAAACACTGATCGGTTTTCATCTGTCTCCCGTCTCCTGTCTCCCGTCTCCTGAACCCCACGCCGCGAGGAATTCTTCCCAGTGGCGCTTGCCGGTCCGTGCGAGTTCGCTCTTGACGAAGCGTATTTCTTCGTCGTATTCGCCGCGCGTGATTTCGCCGCGCATGAGGCAAAAGCGCAGGAAGACGAGCAAGGTGTTCATCACGTCGGTCTCGCAGTAGTCGCGGATTTCGGAAATCTCGCCGCGCACCCACGCATCCCAGACTTTTCCGCCGTCCATGCCGAGCTTTCCGGGAAAGCCGATCAGCTTGGCGAGTTCGTCGAGCGGCGCGCTCGCGCGTATCTGGTAGAGCGCCAGGAGGTCCATCAGGTCGAGATGGCGCGCGTGGTAGCGGTTGATGTAGTTATTCCACTTGAATTCCCGGCTGTCGTTGTGGTTCCCCTCGCCCATGTCCCAATAGCGCGGCGCCTCGACGCCGTGGATCAGCCCACGGTAATGGAGCGTCGAGAGGTCGAAGCCGCCGCCGTTCCACGAGACGAGGCGCGGCGTAAACTTTTCGACGCCGTCGAAGAAGCGCTGGACGATTTCGCCTTCGCTCTGGTCGGGTTCGGCGAGCGACCAGACGCGCAGGTCCCTGACCGTGCGCAGGGCGCAGGAAATGACGATTACGCGGTGCAGATAGTGCGGCAAAAAGTCGCTGCCGTTTTTCGCGCGCTGCTTCTGGAAGGCGAATTCGGCGACTTCGGTCTCGGGAAGCGCCGGGTCGAGACCGTGGATGCGGCGGATTCCGTCGATGTCGGGAATCGTCTCGATGTCGAAAACGAGGAAGGGTGTCATCGCGGTTCAGGCGGGAAAGACGCCGGTGGAAAGGTAGCGGTCGCCGCGGTCGCAAACGACGCTGACGATCGTCGCGTTTTCTGCTTCCCGCGCGACGCGGAGCGCGGCGACGAGCGCGCCGCCCGACGAGATTCCGGCGAACAAGCCCTCTTCCCGCGCGAGCCGCCGTGTCATGTCTTCAGCATCGGCCTGCGAAACCGCCTCGATGCGGTCGACGCGGGAAGCATCGTAGATTTTTGGAAGGTAGGCGTCGCGCCACTTGCGGATTCCGGGAATCTGCGAACCTTCTTCGGGCTGGCAGCCTATGACGACGATCGCGGGATTTTTTTCCTTGAGGTAACGCGAAACGCCCATGATCGTCCCGGTCGTCCCCATGCTGCTGACGAAGTGCGTGACTTCTCCGCGCGTCTCGCGCCATATTTCCGGCCCCGTCCCCACAGTGTGCGCGCGCGGGTTGTCGGGATTCGCAAACTGGTCGAGGATGACGCCTTTGCCGTCGTCGCGCATCTTCGCCGCGACGTCGCGCGCGTGCTCCATCCCGCCCGCGCTCGGCGTCAGGATGAGTTCGGCGCCAAAGGCGCGCATCGTCCGGCGCCGCTCGACGCTCTGGTTTTCCGGCATGACGAGGACCATCGCGTAGCCGCGCATCGCTGCCGCCATCGCGAGCGCGATCCCGGTGTTCCCGGACGTCGCCTCGATTAGCGTATCGCCCGGTGAAATGTCGCCGCGCTTTTCGGCCTCGACGATCATCGAAAGCGCCGGCCTGTCCTTGACCGAACCCGCGGGGTTGTTTCCTTCGAGTTTGACGAGGACGACGTTGCCGCGCGCGGCGGCGTCCGCGCCGGCGATGCGTTTCAAACGAACGAGCGGCGTGTTTCCGACGGTGTCTTCGAGCGTCTTGTACATGGGCTTACGAATTCCGCGCGCTCATCCACCGCACGTAGCGCGCGACGCCGGTCTCGACATCGTAAAACGGCGCGTCGTACCCCGCTTCGCGCAGGCGCGTCAGGTCGGCCTGCGTGAAGCTCTGATACTTTTTCTTCAGCGTTTCGGGGAAGGGAATGTACTCGACGATCTGATGCCTTCGTATTTCTCCGAGCGAGAGTTTCGCCTCGTTCGCGAGCGCGCGCACGGTATTGATGTTGGCGACGGCAAGTTCGTTGAAGCTCTGTGCGCGCCCCGTTCCGACGTTGAAAATCCCCGACTTGCCGGGGTGGTCGAAGAAGAAGAGATTGACCTTGACGACGTCATCGACGTGAATGAAGTCGCGCATCTGCCCGCCGTCGGCGTAGCCGTCGCAACCCTCGAAGAGTTTGACCTTGCCGAGCGCGCGCAACTGGTTGTAGTGGTGGAAAACGACCGACGCCATCCGGCCTTTTTGCGCCTCGCGCGGGCCGTAAACGTTGAAGTAGCGAAACCCGGCGATCTGGGAATTCGCCTCCGGCAAACGCCTGCGGACGACCTGGTCGAAGAGGAATTTCGAATACGCATAAATGTTGAGCGGAGATTCGCACGCGCGTTCCTCGCGGAAGACGCGGCCAGCCCCGTAGATCGCCGCGCTCGACGCATAAAGGAGCGGAACCTTTTTGTCGATGCACCAATCGAGAATTCCAACAGAATATCTGTAATTGTTTTTCATCATATAGCGCCCGTCGGACTCCATCGTGTCCGAGCACGCGCCTTCGTGGAAAATCGCCTCGACACCGCCGTCGAAGCGCCCCGCGCGCAGCGATTCGAAAAACTCCTTCTTGTCGATGTAATCGTGGATTTCGCAATCGATCAGGTTTCTGAATTTTTCGGAATGCGTCAGATTGTCGACGGCAAGGATATTCTCGACCCCGCGCTCGTTCAGCGCCTTGACGATATTGGAACCGATGAAACCGGCAGCCCCCGTTACAACATAATACATAAGAATTATCTCCGATCGGTCGGGTTCGACACTCCCGCCAAGGCCGCTTCGAGTTCTTCGCGCGACGCGACGGCCGTCCCGAGTTTTCCGACGACGATTCCGGCCGCGACGTTCGCTATCCGCAGCGCGTCGGCCCACGCGGACTTCCCGGCGAGCATGATTGCGAGCGCGGCGATCACCGTGTCGCCCGCACCCGAAACGTCATAAACTTCACGCGCGACAGCCTTCTCGTGGATCGTCGCGCCGTCGAGGAAGAGCGACATGCCCTCTTCGCTGCGCGTCACGAGGATCGCTTCGACGCCGATGCGTCCCCTGAGTTCGGCGGCCTTTCTTTCGAGTCCGGCGTCGTCGTCCCAGCGCCCGACGACTTCGCGCATCTCGGCCCGGTTCGGCGTGATCACCGTCGCGCCGGAATAAGCCGAATAATCGCCGCCCTTCGGGTCGACGAGGACGGGTTTTCCCGCCGCGCGCGCCAGAAGGATCATTTCGCTGACGTGCTTCAAACCGCCCTTTCCGTAATCCGAGAAGACGACGGCGTCGAATTCCGGCACACGGCGCTCGAATTCGCTCAGCTTGGCGAGCAGAACGTCGTTCGACGGCGGCGCCTCGAAGTCGATCCGCAGAAGCTGCTGCTGGCGGCCGATCACGCGCAGTTTGACCGTCGTCGCGACGGTCTTGTCGACGATCAGTTCCGCGTCGATCCCGCCGTCGCCCATCAGCGCTTTCAGTTTTCGCCCCGGCTCGTCGTCGCCGACGAGCGAGAGGAGCGAGACGCGCGCGCCGAGCGCGGCGATGTTGCGCGCGACGTTGGCCGCGCCGCCAGGGCGCTCTTCGCTCCGCTCGACCTTGACGATCGGAACCGGCGCTTCGGGCGAAATGCGCGAAACGTCGCCGAACCAATACCGGTCGAGCATCGCGTCGCCGACGACGAGCAGGCGCGTTCCGGAAAAGTCGGCAAGATTCATTTCGAGCCTCAAAGCGTCAGGTCGAATTCTTCCGTGCGCTTGGGCGAATACGTTTCCCACCCGCCGCACGCGGGACAGCGCCAGTAGAACTGCCGCGCCTTGAAGCCGCAGTTCCCGCAACGGTAGCGCGCAAGCCGCCGCGTGTACCCGTGGACGATGCTCTTCGCCAAATGGAGGTCCGAACGCGATTCCGGCGACGACGAGATCAGGAGCCGCGCTTCGATGAGCTTGTCGAAGCCGAGCAGCGTCGGGTTGCGCTTGAGTTCGTCGCGGACGAGCACATACGCCGCCTCGGCGCCCTCGCATTCGAGGACGAGCTGGAAGACAACGTCGAGCAGGTCGAGCGAGGCGTAGCGTTCGAGGTAGGTACGCAGGAGTTGCAAGCCCTCGTCGCGCCTTTGCATCTGGCGGTAGGCGTCGAGCAGACGGTGCGCGACGAGCGCGAGGTAGGCGGGGTCTTGCTGTTCGATGTGCTGCCAGTGCGCGACCGCCCCTTCGAAATTATCTTGCTGCACCTCGATGTCGCCCTGGAGGAGGCTCGCGCGGACGCATTTACGGTTGCGTTCGAGCGCCGACTTCAAGTGTTCGGCGGCGGCGTCGCGGCGCGAGCGCATCAGTTCGGAGACGGCAAGCTCGCAGTAATACTCGGCGATTTCTTTCTGCGAAGTGAGGTCGGGGAGCTGGCCGGCGATGTCGATCGTCTTTTCCCAATCCTTCTCGAGCTGGTAGATTTCGAGGAGGTTGTGGTTCGCTTCGTCGACCGCCGACGACTCGCGCAGCTTGGCGAAAACTTCCTCGGCGCGGTCGAGCAGCCCCGCTTTCAGATAGTCCTGCCCAAGCTCGGAGAGCGCCTGGAGTTTCAGATCGTCGGGCAGGTCTTCGCGCTCGACGAGGCTCTGGTGCATGTGGATCGCCCGCGCCGTCTCGCCGCGACGGCGAAAAAGGCTGCCGAGCGCGAAATGCAGTTCGACCGTCTGCGGGTCGACCCGAACCGCCTCCATGAACGCGTCGATCGCCCGATCGGGTTGTTCGTTGAGCAGGAAATTCAAGCCCTTGAAGTACGAGCGCGGCAAGGAGCGCGACTCGTTGACGAGGTGCTTGATGTCGATGCGCGCCGCCGCCCACCCGAGAACAAAGAAGAGCGGGAAAAAAAGCAGTTGCCAATATTCGAATTCGATCATCCTGGGAACCGGTGTGGGACGCGCGCGCGAACGTCACCCTGGAAGGGGGCGCCGAAACGCGGCGGCAACGCGGACGCGCGTCCGCAGGGAGGAAGACCAGCCTCGCCCGACGCACGCGACGCGCGCCGAAAAAAAGGACGGACGATTTCCGGGGCCATTGGGCTTGAACAGCGCCGATTCACGCCGTCCCGGCGACGCCGCGCGCCTCACGTTCCTTGCGGAATTCCGCCAGGAGCGCGCGGTCGCGTTCCGCGTCGCGCTTCGCCGCGGCGATTTTGCGGCGCAGCGTGAGAATCGTCCCGACGAGCGAGAGCATCCCCAGAATGGCGCCTCCCGTGAAAAAAGCGAGGAGAACGACGACCAACGGCGCCTCCCAGAGAATGTCGAAGTAGAAGCGCACATTCACGGGGTCGGTATTTTTTGCCGCGAACGCAAGAAGAAACAGGAAAATGAGAAGACGAAAACCCCAGGATATCGTCCGCATTTCTTCACTCCATCAAAGAAATGGGCGGAGACTCGCGTTCCGCCCATCGGTCTTTCATTAGCATTCCATTTTGGCGCGCGCCTACAAGCGATCGTTCCGCGCGACGTTGTCGACGCGCAGACGCAGTTCCTTGCCCGCCTTGAAATGCGGAACCCATTTTTCGGGGACTTCGACCTGCTCCCCGGACTTCGGGTTCCGCCCAAGGCGCGACGGACGATAATTGAGCGCAAAGCTGCCGAAACCGCGAATCTCGATCCGCCCGCCGTTCGACAGCGTATTGCGCATCATGTCGAGAATGACCTTGACCGCGAGGTCGGTGTCTTTCAGGGACAACTGCGGAAAGCAATCCGCCAGCCGCGCAATCAAATTTGACCGTGTCATCCCTGGCTCGTCACTTGGGATTGCCGAGCTTCGCTTTCAACAAAGCGCCGAGGTTTGTCGTACCCGAATTGGCGACGATGTCCGCGGAAATCTTCTGCATCGCTTCGTGCTGCTCCGCCTGGTCTTTCGCCTTGATCGACACGTTGATCGAGCGCGTCTTGCGGTCGATATTGATGATCATCGCCTCGACCTCGTCGCCCTCCTTATACACCTTGGTCAGATCGTCGATGCGCTCGCGCGAGACTTCCGAAGCGCGCAAATGCGCGTCCATTCCGCCTTCGATCGCGATGAGCGCGCCGCGCGCGTCGACCGACTTGATCTTGCCCCGGACGATCGCGTTCTTCTCGTGCGTCGCGATGAAGCTCGTATAGGGGTCGCCGTCGAGCTGCTTGATGCCGAGCGAGATGCGTTCCTTGTCGGTATCGATCGACAGAACGACCGCCTCGACCTCGTCGCCCTTCTTGAAATTGCGGATCGCTTCCTCTCCGGGAACCGACCACGAGAGGTCGGACAGGTGCACGAGACCGTCGATCCCGCCGGGCAAGCCGATGAAGATGCCGAAATCGGTGATCGACTTGATCAGGCCGCGAACGCGGTCGCCCTTCTTCTGGTTCATCGCAAAATCGTCCCAAGGGTTCGGAACGCACTGCTTCATCCCCAGCGAGATGCGGCGGCGGTCTTCGTCGATTTCGAGGATCATGACCTCGACTTCGTCGCCGAGCTGGACGACCTTCGACGGGTGGACGTTCTTGTTGGTCCAATCCATTTCTGAAACGTGGACGAGACCTTCGATCCCCTGCTCGATTTCGACGAAAGCGCCGTAGTCGGTCAAATTCGTCACCTTGCCGAAGAGGCGCGTACTCGGCGGATAGCGGCGCGAAATGCCCATCCACGGGTCTTCGCCGAGTTGCTTCAAGCCGAGCGAAACGCGGTTCTTTTCCTGGTCGAACTTGAGTATCTTGGCCTGCACTTCGTCGCCGACCGCGAGCACTTCGGACGGATGGCGAACGCGCCGCCACGCGAGGTCGGTGATATGGAGCAGACCGTCGATCCCGCCGAGGTCGACGAAAGCGCCGTAGTCGGTGATGTTCTTGACGACCCCCTTGACGAGGCCGCCTTCCTTGAGATTGGCGAGCAACGCTTCGTGCTCTTCACCCGCGTTCGCTTCGAGAACCGCGCGCCGCGAAACGACGACGTTGTTGCGCTTGCGGTCGAGCTTGATGACTTTGAATTCGTAGGTTTTGCCTTCGTAAGGCGTCGTGTCCTTGACCGGACGCATATCGACGAGCGAACCCGGAAGAAAGGCGCGGACGCCGTTGACCATGACGGTCAGACCTCCCTTGACCTTCCCGGTAATCATGCCGGAGACGAGCGTTCCCTGAATCAGGGCCTCGTCGAGGAAATTCCACGCGGCGATGCGCTTCGCGCGCTCGCGCGACAGGCGGGTTTCGCCGAAGCCGTTTTCGAGTTGCTCGATGGCTACTTGAACGAAATCGCCGACCTTGGCTTCAAGCTCGCCGGCGTCGTTCAGAAATTCTTCTCGTTCGATGTAACTTTCGGATTTCAATCCGGCGTTGACCACGACGAAATGCTGGTCGACGCGTACGATTTCCGCCGTAATGACTTCACCTGGGCGCATCTCGTGGCGGGCGAGACTCGCCTCAAAAAGCTCTGCAAAACTTTCCTGATTCTGAAGGGTTGGATTGGATGACATATAAAAAAAACCTGCCGCATCGACTGCGGGTCGGATTGATAAAAGCCGCCTGACCGGAAACACGCCGGGGAAAACCCCGGAAAGCCCCGCTCAAAGACAGCGCCTGGAAAAAACAGCCCTACACTCCCCTTGTTCCGTTTTCAAAACCGCCGGAACACCTCGGCGTTGCCGCCGCCTTGAAGCACCCCCCGACGACCCGAAAACGGAATCGATTATTTATTCTTTTGCACACTTTACGTTCTCCGCGCCGCACCAGTCCAGGATGCGATCGACCGCCTCTTCGATGGAAAGGTCGGTCGTATCCAGAAAGCGAGCACCTTCGCTCTGGCGCAGAGGCGCGACGCTTCGTTTGCTGTCGCGCGCGTCGCGCTCCTCCATATCATGCAAAAGGGTATCGATTTTAACAGAGATTCCTTTTTCGATCAACTGTTTATACCGCCTCCGCGCCCTCGCATAGACGCTGGCCGTCAAAAAAACCTTGCATTGGGCATCGGGAAAAACGACGGAAGCCATATCGCGCCCGTCGGCGACGAGTCCCGGAGCAGAACGGAAAGCCCGCTGGCGGAAAAGCAGCGCTTCGCGCACCGACGGCAAGGCCGCGACCTCGGACGCGCCCGATGAAATCGCCTCGTCGCGGATCGCCTCGCCGACTTCTTCCCCCGAAAGAAGGATCGAATCCTCGCCGAACGTGACGTCGAGCGCCGCCGCGAGCGCGGCGACGCGCTCCTCGTCGGAGAAACGAAGCCCCGCGCGCTGCGCCGCAAGCGCCGTCAGGCGATAGAGCGCGCCCGAATCGAGGTAGGCCCAGCCGAGCTTTGCCGCCGCGCGCGCCGCGACCGTCCCCTTGCCCGAAGCCGACGGGCCGTCGATCGCGACGACGGGGAAAGGCTCGGCAACCCGCGCAAAACACGCAAAATAATCGGGAAAGGTCTTCGCAACGCACGAGGGGTCGTTGATCCGAACGAGTCCCGCGAAAGAGGCGAGCGAAAAGCACATCGCGATCCGGTGGTCGTCGTAGGTGTCGACACCTTCGGGCGGAAAGCGGAAAATTTCGGGCGGCGTAATCGCAAGGAAGTCGTCCCCCTCGACGACGCGCGCGCCGAACTTCTCCAACTCGCACGCCATCGCCGCGATACGGTCCGTCTCCTTCACGCGCCAACTCGCAATATTGTCGAGCCGCGTTTCCCCACGAGCAAACAGCGCGGCGACCGCGAGCGTCATCGCCGCGTCGGGAATCGAATTGCAATCGAGACGAATTCCCTTCAAACCTCCTGGAGGCGCGGCGGCCTCGACCCAGTCGTCCCCGGCGTCGACGACGGCGCCCATTTCACGCAAAGCGTCGGCGAAACCGACGTCGCCCTGGATCGAATCCTTCCCGACGCCCTCGACGCGCACCGGCCCGCCGCCGATCGCGCCTGCCGCCAGAAAGTACGACGCCGACGACGCGTCGCCCTCGACGAAGAAAGTCCCCGGCGAACGGTAAGCGACGCCTTCGGGAACCGTGAAACGCCGCCACCCGTCGCGCACGACCTCGACGCCGAAACGCGCCATCATAAAAAGCGTGAGATCGACGTAAGGCTTCGAGATGAGATCGCCCTCGACTTCGACCGAGATCCCGCCGCCGATGAGCGGCAGCGCGATCAAGAGTCCCGAAAGAAACTGGCTCGACACGTCCCCGCGCACACGTACCGACCACGCTTCTACGCGCGACCGCGGAGCGATCGAAAGCGGCGGATACCCCGCGCGGCCCTCAAAGGCGATCTGCGCACCCAGCGCGCGCAGCACGTCTACAAGGTCGCCGATCGGGCGCTCGTGCATCCTCGGCACACCGTGCAGACGATAGTGCCCGCCCGAAAAAGCGAGCACGGCGGTCAGCGTCCGAAACGCCGTTCCCGCGTTACCGAGAAAGAGGTCGGCTTTGCCCACCGGGAAAACCGCGCCGCCGCCCCCGTTCGCGCCGACGCCTTCGACGCGGCGCGCGTTCGCCCCGAGCGGCGTGGTCGAAACACCGAGCGCCTTCAAAGCGTCGGTCATCCGCTCCGTGTCGTCGGATTCAAGGACGTTCCGGATTTCCGTGCTCCCCGAAGCAAGCGCCGCGAGGAGAAGGGCACGGTTGGAAATACTCTTGGAACCCGGCAAACGGACGACGCCGCGCGCGCCCGCCCTCTGGGGCAAATCGATAAAATTCATGAATGATCCGGAAGTGTCGTTTTAAGCATCGAAGCGCAAAGTATTGAAAGGATTGAAAATTCACGCTACTTTGGAAAGATTTTCAATCCCGCCGATTTTTCAGGACGGGAGTTTAGCGTATTTTCAAGCCGTCTTGGCGCTCTATATCAGGTATCAGAGGACAGGGATCAGGGATCAGATCAGTGAGCGGCGGCTTCGCCGCCGGAGAAAATCCACGAGGCGGGCAAGATGCCCACACTCCCGGTTTTCATCTGATCCCTGATCCCTGCCCTCTGTCCTCAGTTCTCCATCACCTTCCTCGTGAGCGCTTGTCCCTGCTCGGAGACGAACCATTTGAGCATTTTCGGGACGTTCGGGTTCTTCGTGTCCTCGCGCGTGATCGCGTAATCCGGCGCGGCGAGCGGGTAGCTTCCGTTGCGGATATTCTCGACCGTCGGCGCGACGCCGCCGATTTTCAGCAGCTTGATCTGGTCGTTCCTAACCATCACGTTCGTGAAGTAGCGGAACGAGAATCCGATCGCGTTTTCGTGGTTCTTGTAGTCCGCGACGTCGCGGATGATCCCGCCCATCGAGCGGTTCCGTTCGACGCTCGGCGCTTC
>JAISDL010000043.1 GCA_031264825.1 Accumulibacter sp.
ACAAACCCGAAATCGTCGCTTTGTTGCTCGAACGCGGCGCCAATCCGGGCGTGCGCTTCTCGGATTCGGATTTCGGGCCGGAAGAAGTCAGGCGGCGCTGGAACTCCCGTTTCGGCAACGTTTGGGGCACCGTCGAAGCCAGTGTGCTCCACATGGCCGCGAGCCATGGACTGACCCAAACCGTCGCCCTTTTGCTCGCCGCCGGTGCGCCGGCGGATGCGACCGACCGGCGCGGGCAGACGCCTTTGTATTGGGCGTCCTCGGACGGTTCGCTGTCCGACGACGCCTACAATCGCGCCCGGCCCGAACGTCTGGCCGCGTGCGCGGACGCGGCGGCGCTCCTGCTCAAAGCCGGCGCCGACCCTCTGCGGGAAGAAAAAAACGGTTGGTCTCCCCTTCTGGCCGGCCTGTCGAATCCGCAACTGACCGCCCTGTTTCTCAAGGCACCCCGCGTCAAGGCCGGCATCAACGCCGCCGCCGGCAGCGCTTGGTCTCCGCTGACTCACGCCGCCAGCCACGAACGGCTCGCGGAATCGATCCCGCCGCTCCTGGCCGCGGGGGCGAACCCGAAAAAGCCCGACGCCACGGGCGATCTGCCGCTCTTCGTCGCGCTGGAAAACAAAAACGGCAAGGCGGCGGCTTACCTCGCCGCCGCGCCTTGATGAGAATATGAGCGCCGAGTTTCGATGAAAAGCGACGGACTGACTTCGAGTCATTTTCTCTTGGAGGTCGCCCTGAAGGTCGACGAAGTGCCTTCGTTCGACGAATACCCGTTCTCGCTGCCGGTCGTGCGTCATTTCCGGGAAAACACTTTATCGCTACACCCGAAGCTGACTTTTTTCGTCGGAGAGAACGGCAGCGGCAAGTCGACCCTGCTCGAAGCGATTGCGATCGCGTGGGGATTGAACCCGGAAGGCGGGACGCGTAATTTCGGCTTTTCGACGCGGAATTCGCATTCGACGCTGTATCAATACCTGCGCATGGCGAGAGGCTACCGCCGCGCCAAAACCGACTTTTTTCTGCGCGCCGAGAGCTTCTACAACGTGGCGAGCGCAATCGACGGCTACGGCCTCGCCGATTCGTACGGTGGGCGTTCCCTGCACGAGCAATCGCACGGCGAATCCTTTTTTGCGCTCGTTCAGAATCGTTTTACCGGCAACGGTTTCTACATTCTCGACGAGCCGGAAGCGGCACTCTCCCCGCTACGGCAACTCGCGCTCTTGGCGCGGCTGCACGAACTCGTGAATCAGGGTTCGCAATTCATCATCGCCACGCATTCACCGATCCTGATGGCCTACCCCGATGCGACGATCTACCAGATCGACGAGCACGGCGTCGCCGCGACGGCTTATGAAGCCACCGAACATTATCTCGTGACGCGGACATTCTTGAACGACCCCAAACGCCAGATCGAACGCGTATTGGAGTAGCGCATTCCGGCGCCCGCGGCGACGCTCCCGCCCCGCCTTTCCGGCTGTTTTTTGCGGCGCCGTTTGATGATTTACGCGGCATTGGGCGGCGTCTCGTCCAATTTGGCGCGCCGGCCTTGAAACGCCTCATTTTTTGGCTTGAAAAACGCTGTTTTCCTTGCCTCCGCGCCGTGGATAAAGTAGCATTATGAGTTCAAGAGGCATTCTCAAAAATAGAAGAATGGGGCCGGAGTTCCTCGGGGCAAAATCCAGGATCGGCATTCATTTCGACAAGGATACCTCCCATTTTTTTTACTCAGTGAAAGGTGCTGCAATGTCTAACGAGAAACTACCTGACTCATCCAATCTGGATCAATGGAAACAGGCCGCGCTCAAGTCCGCCCCGAAAACCTCCACCGATCCCGCGAAGTGGCTCGAAGGCGTCAAATGGGTCACCCCCGAAGGTCTTGAAGTCAAACCCCTTTATACCAAGAAGGACTTAGAGAACCTGGAATTCTCGGACACGCTGCCGGGCTTCCCTCCCTACGTCCGCGGCCCGCAAGCCACGATGTATTCGGTTCGCCCCTGGACGATCCGTCAATACGCGGGCTTCTCCACCGCTGAAGCGTCGAACGCCTTCTATCGCAAGGTTCTGTCGACCGGCGGTCAGGGCGTCTCGGTCGCTTTCGACCTTGCCACGCACCGCGGCTACGACTCCGACAATCCTCGCGTCGTCGGCGACGTCGGCAAGGCCGGTGTTGCGATCGACTCCGTCGAAGACATGAAGATTCTTTTCAACGAAATCCCGCTTGGAAAGATCTCGGTCTCGATGACGATGAACGGCGCGGTTCTGCCGATTCTGGCCGGCTACATCATCGCCGCCGAAGAACAAGGCGTTGAACAAAAAGACCTGAACGGAACGATTCAGAACGACATTCTGAAAGAGTTCATGGTTCGCAACACCTACATCTACCCGCCGTCACCGTCGATGCGCATCGTCGGCGACATCTTCCGCTACACCGCGAAGAACATGCCGAGGTTCAACTCGATCTCGATTTCCGGCTACCACATCTCCGAAGCCGGCGCGAGCCAAGCGCTTGAACTCGCCTTCACGCTGGCCGACGGGATCGAATACGTCAAGACGGGTATCGCTTCGGGTATGGACGTCGACGATTTCGCGGGCCGCCTGTCGTTCTTCTGGGCGACCGGGATCAACTTCTACCTCGAAATCGCCAAGATGCGCGCCGCGCGCCTCTTGTGGCACCGCATCATGACGAATTTCGGCGCGAAGAAAGAAAAGTCGAAGATGCTGCGGACGCACACGCAAACGTCTGGATGGTCGCTGACCGAACAAGATCCGTACAACAACGTGATCCGTACGACGATCGAAGCCCTCTCGGCCGTTTTCGGCGGAACGCAATCGCTGCACACGAATTCGTTCGACGAAGCCATCGCGCTGCCGAGCGACACGTCGTCGCGTATCGCGCGGAACACGCAGGTCATCATCCAGGAAGAAACGCACATCTGTAGCGTCGTCGACCCGTGGGCCGGTTCCTACCTGATGGAAACGCTGACCCAGCAAATGGCCGACAAGGCCTGGTCGATCATCGAAGAAGTCCAAACGATGGGCGGCATGGTCAAGGCGATCGAATCGGGTTGGGCGAAGATGCAGGTCGAAAGCTGCGCGGCGGAAACGCAGGCGCTCATCGATTCCGGCAAGAAGGTCATCGTCGGCGTCAACAAGTACCGTCTGCCGAAGGAAGACCTGGTCGACATCCTCGAAGTCGACAACAACGCCGTTCGTATCTCGCAAGTCGCCCGTCTCGACAAGATTCGCGCGACCCGCGACAGCAAGGCCGTTCAGGAAGCTCTGGACGCGCTGACCGCCGTTGCCGAGGATCCGTCGAAGGGCAACCTGCTCGACATGACGATCAAGGCCGTTCGTCTGCGCGCGACCGTCGGCGAAGTCTCGGACGCTCTGGAAAAGGTCTTCGGGCGTTACCGCGCCACCAACCAAACCATTTCGGGCGTTTATGGAGCTATCGTGGAAACTCAGGAAAGCTGGAAAGCCATCCAGGCGGATATCAAGAAGTTCGAAGAAGCGCACGGACGCCGTCCGCGCCTCATGGTCGCCAAGCTCGGTCAAGACGGCCACGACCGCGGTTCCAAGGTTGTCGCGACGGCTCTCGCCGACCTGGGCTTCGATATCGACGTCGGGCCGATGTTCCAAACGCCGGAAGAAGCCGCGCGTCTGGCGATCGAAAACGATGTTCATGCGATCGGTTGCTCCTCGCTCGCCGCTGGCCACAAGACCCTCGTTCCGCAACTCGTCGAAGCGCTGAAGAAACAGGGTTCTGACGACATCATCGTCGTCGTCGGCGGCGTCATCCCGCCGCAGGATTACGACGCCGTGTTCGCGGCTGGCGCCAAAGCGGTATTTGGCCCCGGAACGCGTATCGAAGACGCCGCCAAGAAAGTCCTCGAAGAAATCAACAAGGCTTTCCCGGCCAAGTAAGCAATGAGGAACGAAATGGATGCAAAACTTTCGACGGGCGATACGCTGTCGGCCGAAGACCAGGAACTTGTGGACGGTCTTCTGGCCGGGAAGCGTCGCCCGCTCGCGAAAACCATTACGTTGATCGAGTCTACGCTTCTTGCTCACCAGCAACGCGCCCGCAAAGTCGTCGCATCCATCCTGCCCCACACCGGACGTGCCATTCGTGTCGGCATTTCCGGTGTACCGGGCGCGGGAAAATCGACCTTCATCGAAGTTCTTGGAATCTGGCTGATCGAACACGGTCACAAGCTGGCGATCCTGGCCGTTGATCCTTCGTCCTCGCTTTCCGGGGGTTCGATACTCGGCGACAAAACGCGGATGGAGATGCTTTGCCAACACGAGGAAGCTTTCATTCGTCCGAGTCCGTCGGCCGGTTCCTTGGGCGGCGTCGCGGCAAAAACCCGCGAAGCGATGCTCGCGTGCGAAGCGGCGGGTTACGATGTCATTCTCGTCGAAACCGTCGGCGTCGGTCAGAGTGAAACGACCGTCGCCGGAATGGTCGATATGTTCACCCTGCTGCAATTGCCCAATCAGGGCGATGAATTGCAGGCGATCAAGAAGGGGATCGTCGAAATCGCCGACCTCGTCGCGATCAACAAGGTCGACCTCAACCCGCACCATGCCGCCGTTTGCATCGCACAGTGGAAGCAGGCGCTTCATATGTTGCGCCCGACTTCGCCGAACTGGACGGTGCCTGTGGTCGGCTTGAGCGCTTTGAACCGGATCGGTGTGGACGAGTTCTGGGGAGCGATCGAGAAGTTCCACGAGACCATGACGAAAACCGGCGAACTGGAACAAAAACGCCGGAATCAGGCGCTTGCCTGGATGTGGAGCATGATCGAAGGCGGACTCAAACAGTTTTTCCGAAACGACCCTCGCGTCGAAGCGGAATTGCCAAAGGTCGCGCAACAGGTCTCGCAAGGCCAGATTACTCCCGGAGCGGCTTCCGAGAAGCTCCTCGATTACGTCAGGCAAAAAAGTTAAAGAGACATTCTTCAAGTATCAACGGCGGTCAATGACCGCCGTTTTTTTTGCTTCCGAAAAGGCTATAGGTTGGGGTGAGCGCAGCGATGCCCAACACCTCGCTTGCGCGAAGCGCAAGCCACTTCAGGGATCAGGAATCAGAGGACAGGAATCAGATCAGTCAGCGGCAGCGTTGCCGCCGGAGTGACGAAACCCCACCAAGAATACCATCCCACCGTAGGGGCACGGCGTGCCGTGCCCGATCAGGAATCAAAAAACAAGAACCGCGAAACACGCGAAAAACGCGAAAATTTGTGCAAACACTTCACTTTCGCGCCTTTCGCGGTAAAAATCGGTTTTCATCTGATCCCTGTCGTCCTTTCCATCATTCACACGCAAACGGAATCGTTGTGGCTCTCGTTCCTCAGCCCAACGATCATGGCGCGGGTCGGCGTCACCCCGTATAATGAAACATTGCCAGTGATTCACCGATCTTCGAGTTAGAGGCACCAAAAAGGGGGGTGCTTGGCCGAGGGGGCGGGTTCCGGGCATTTGCTCTTTGCGTAAGTCATCGCGACGTCATTGTCGGCGATGATTTTTTGCGCCCAAATCCCGTGTTGTTTCACGCTAACCTATGCGGGCTACGCCGAGCAGGGGTATTGTT
>JAISDL010000002.1 GCA_031264825.1 Accumulibacter sp.
TTGGACAAGATCGAGAAGTTCATCAGTTCGGCCGCGAGCGACATCAATTTTTCGATCGACGAGGAAAGCGGCGTCACGGTCATCAAGATCATCGACCGAGGGACGAAGGACGTCATACGGCAGATTCCTTCGGAAGAGATGCTCGAGATTTCGCGCGCGCTCGACCGGCTGCAAGGGCTGTTCATCAAGAACAAGGCATGAGGCTTGAAAGGAGAGAACCATGGCTATTTCTTCACTAGGCGTCGGTTCGGGGCTGGACCTCGAGGGCCTCATCACGAAATTGATGGCGGTCGAGAGCAAGCCCTTGACCGCCCTGCAGACGAAGCAGAACACGTATAACAGTCAGATTTCGGCGCTCGGCAAGATCAAGAGCGCGATCGCGTCTTTGCAAACCGCCGCGAGCGCGATGAAAGACCCCAGAAAGTTGACGGCGCTGACGGCGACGACGTCCGACACCTCGGTCGCGACGGCGAGCGTCGCCACGGGTGCGGTCGGCGGGAGCTACAACGTCGACGTCACGCAGCTCGCAAGCGCGCAGAAACTCGTCTCGGGCGCTGCCGCCAACGTTTCGGCGGGTGGTACGCTGACGATTGAGAAGCTGGGCGCCTCGGGCGGTAGTGTGGATGTCACGATCGACGCGGGCGCATCGCTCTCCGACGTTGCGGTCGCGATCAACTCGTCGAATGCCGGCGTCACCGCGACCGTCGTCAACGGAAGCGGCGGCCAGCAACTCGTCGTCACCGGCAACGAGACCGGCAAGGACAACGAGTTCAAGATGTCCGGGTCTAGTGGAATCACCGGACTCGATTTCGACCCCGCCTCCGCTACCGGCGACATGACCCGTCAGACCAAGGCGCAGGACGCGACCGTGGAAATCGACGGGATCAAAGTTTCGAGCGCGACGAACAGCTTCGAGAACGCGATCACGGGGGTCACGCTCAACGCGGTGAAAACCGGGTCGACGCGGCTCGACGTTTCCGCCGACAGCTCGGTCTTGCGCGAAAAAGCCGAGGCTTTCGTCAAGGAATACAACAACGTCGTCTCGACTTTGAAGACGCTCTCGCAATACGTCCCCGGCGGGACTTCCGGCGTCCTCAACGGCGACAGCACCGTCCGCTCGGTCATGAGCCAGGTGCGGAACGCCGCTTCGACCATGCCCTCCGGCGTCGATCCTTCGCTCAAATACCTTTTCGACCTAGGCATTTCTTCGTCGACCGACGGGACGCTGACCCTTAACGCCGACAAGCTGAACGCCGCGATCGAGAAGAACTCGGCGGCGGTCACAGCGAGCCTGACCGCGTACGGTTCGGCTTTCGACAAGCTGGCGACGCAACTGAACAGCGATCAGGGAGCGGTCACGTCGCGGACGCAGGGTCTCGAGCAGTCCACCAAACTACTCGATACGCAGATGGAAACCTTGACCGCGCGGCTCGAGAAGATCGACGCGCAGTACCGCAAGCAGTTCTCCGCGCTCGATACCTTGGTGAGTAAAATGCAGTCGACGTCGAATTATTTGGCACAACAACTCACAATGTTGGGTAATATGGCGTCTTCCCGTTAAAAAAGGACGACTCGCATGTTCGGAACCACGACCAACCCCGCACAGGCCTACAGTAGCGTGAGCATCGAAACGTCGATTCAGAACGCCAGCCCTCACAAGCTGATCCTCCTGCTCTTCGAAGGCGCGCGCGAGGCGATCGTTATCGCGCGCGCCGGGATGGAGGAAGACGACATTCCGAAAAAGGGAATGTCGATCACGAAGGCGATCGACATCATCCTGAACGGTCTGCGCGCGTCGATCAACCTCGAAGAAGGCGGCGAGATCGCGCAGAACCTTTACGCGCTCTACGATTACATGGCCGGCCGCCTCTTGCACGCCAATATGCACAACGACAGGGGCGCGCTCAACGAGGTTCTCGGTCTGCTCGCCGAGATACAGGGGGCGTGGGCCAGCATCGGGGACGAAGGTGGGCAGCCGGCGAAGGCCTAGGCGATCAAGCCGCGCACAGTTGACCGCCATGTCTCAAGCTCTCTTTTTGCTCAGGGAACTCAAGCACTGCCACGACGAGATGGTCGAGCGGATCGACGTCTTCGACTGGCAGAGCGTCGGGACGATCTGGCAGACAGCCGAGGCGCGTTTTTCCGACCTGAAGAGGCTTTCGCTCGTCGACCTTCTCGTCGGCGACGAGCGCGCCGAGGCGCATCAGTTGATCGAGGCGCTTCTAGACCAGCAGAAATTCATCTCCGACCAGGCGAGTACGTGGATGGATCAGGTGCGCCCTCTGCTGACGTCCTTCGAACGCCACCCGATCGCCGCGAGGCGGGAGACTTTGCCGAGTTAGCGCGTTTTCCCTGCCCCCCGTTCACGGCGCCCGGAGGCGATGGTCTCCGGTATTGCTCATGATTTGGCCGAAAAACGTTTGAGAAAATGCGCGCGATGAATCGACAACCCTCACTCTTCCGAGAATCTGCTTTCTTCCCCGGCGGGGGGAGAGCCTTGCTTGAGCGTTGCCGGCGATGATTCCGCCCGATGTCGTCAGCCGCTTGCAGATTTCGGCCGAGCCGACACTTCGGCAGGTCGCACAGCCCGTCGAGATTTCGGACAAGCTCTCCGACCTCGTCCCGGGACAGAAGGTGATGGCCGAGATTCAGGCCTTCCTTCCCAACGGAACCTACCGCGCGCTGATCAACCAGCGGAACGTCACGCTCGCGCTCCCTTTTTCCGCGAAAAGCGGCGACGTGCTCGAAATGTTCGTCACCGAGACGAACGGCAAGGTCGCGTTCGCCGTCGCGGAGCAGGCGGCCAAGGGCGCCGAATCGGCGGCCGCGAACCTGAGCCGCACGGGGCAGCTCATCGCCCGGCTCTTGGGCGGCGGAGGACGCGAGGGCGGCGAAGCCCCCGCACCGCCGGCGCTCAACGAAAACCGCCCTTTGACGCCTTCGCCCGCGCTCGGCCGTCAGGAATTGATTCCCCTCTTGAAGCAGGCGATCGTCCAGAGCGGCATGTTTTACGAGTCGCACCAAGCCGAATGGGTCGAGGGACGCTTTACGCAGGCCGCGCTCCTGCGCGAACCGCAGGGGAAGCTCTCCTCCCCTACCGCGTTCGCCGACCCGCAGACGGCTCAGGCGGAGCAGGCGACGACGCCGGCTCAAGCCTCCCAAACGGCGCAAACGGCGCAGACGGCACAAGCCGCGCAGACGGCGCAGGCTTCACAAGCTGCACGACCCGACGCTTCGGAGGAAGCGGCCAAACTCGCGCCCGCGCGTCAGGACGCTCCGGACGAGGCCCGCGCCGGCGCGCGCGCGACAAGCGACCGCGCGCCCGAGCAGATCGTCGCGCAGTCTCTCCACACCTTGGTCCAGCAACAGCTCGAAGCGCTCGCGTCGCAGAAATTCGCGTGGCAGGGAATCATCTGGCCCGGACAGACGATGCGCTGGGAGATCGACGACGACGAGGAGCGCCGTGCCGCCGCCGGTGCCGAAGACGACGGCGCCGCGCGCTGGTCGACGCGTCTTCGGATGGATTTGCCCGAACTCGGCGAAATCGACATCGGGATACTCGTTCGCGGGTCGAACGTCTCGCTCTCGATGCACGCGGCGAAGCTCGATACGCGCGACAAGATGCGCGCGGCGCGCGGCGCGCTCCAAAGCCAGATGGGCGAGGCGGGGCTTGCCATCGCGTCGATCGACATCGACTCCGAAATGGGAAGCGAATGAGCGTGCGCGATTCGCAGAAAAGCGCCGTCGCGCTGACGTACTCGCAGACCGACGCCGCGCCCCGCGTCGTCGCCAAGGGACGCGGCGTCGTCGCGGAGCAGATCATCGCGCGCGCACACGAACACGGCGTCTATGTCCACGAATCGCCCGAACTCGTCTCCCTGCTCTTGCAGGTCGACCTCGACCAGCGCATTCCGCCGCAGCTTTACCTTGCCGTCGCCGAACTGCTCGCGTGGATTTACCGCCTCGAAAACGGGGACACCGTCCCCCCCGCGCCGATCTTGTCGCCTTTGCCGGAGAAACAGGGATCAGAGGAATCGTAGGGGCACGGTGTGCCGTGCTCCACCGCCGGTATAGGTTGGGGTGAGCGCAGCGATGCCCAACGAAAGGAAAAACGAACGGGTGAGAACCGTGGGACGGAGCAAATGCGGCATGGGTTCCCCACTTTCCACATGACAAGGGGGAAATGAAGGGGGTTTCGGGGTTTCGGCAGTCTCGGCGCGTATCCAAGCTTTCCCATATTCCGTCATTCATACGCATGCGGAACGTTGGGGTTCGCTCCGCTCACCCCAACCTATGCAACTGGTCGCGAAGCGAGCGCTCTGTCCCCTGTCTTCTGATCAGACCGACATATTCATCACGTCGTGGTAAGCCGTGACGAGTCGGTTGCGTACCTGAACCATTTCCTGGAACGAAATATTCGCTTTTTGCAGCGAGAGCATGACGTCGTGGAGGTCGACATTGTCGTCTCCAGCGGCAAAATTTTCCGCTTTCGCATCCGCTTCCTGCTGCGTCTGATTGACGCGGTCGATCGAAGTCCTGAGTACCTGCGCGAAATCGACAGGGTTTTCCGTGCCGCCCCTTGCCTCGGCGATCTTCCCGGAAGCCTGTGCCGCCGCCGCGCGCAGCGTACTCAGCATCTGATCGATTCCCTTTGTATCCATTCACGTCTCTCCAGGCATCCGCCTCGACGGCGGCTCAGAAAAGATAGAGCAAATAATATGCCACTCTTCGATCGCGCCGCGCTGATTCCCTTTCCAAACCACCTTCTATTAGGCCATGCGGGCGGGAAACTGCGGTTGAGCGCGCCCATATACGCGAGGGGTGAAAGAAGCAAACCCGTATCGCATCGCCTTGAGTAGAAGGAATCGGTCGTCAACCGCAGTTTCTTGATTGATTTATAAACCTTCCGGTGCGGGAAAGCAAGCGGTCCAGAAGACAGAGGACAGAGGACAGAGGACTGAGCGCTCGCTGGCGCTCGCTTCGTGATCTGTTTTCAGTAAAACCCCTCCCCATCCCTCCCCTTGTCAGGGGAGGGAGCCGCGTATTCCCTTCCCTGACATCAAATATCTGGGATCAGATGAAAACCGATCGGGTTATCAAAGATTCTCACCGGCGGCGAAGCCGCCGCTAACCGATCTGATTCCTGACTTCTGTCTCCTGATACCTGAGGCCGAAGGCCGTTCTGTCATCTGTCCTCTGTCTTCTGAACAAGAAAACCCGCTTCCCGATACTGTCTGAGTTTGTAGCGCAAGGTTCGTTCCGACATTCCGAGGCGCTCGCCCGCGCGCTTGCGCGAACCGCCGACCGCCGCGAGCGTCTCCAGGATGTGTTCGCGTTCGAGGTCGCGCAAGTTCCCGCTTTTCGGCGCGACAGGGCTTGGAGGCGCAGGCGCAACGGCTTCAGGAGACGCAGGGGGGGCGGCACCGGAATCGCGCGCGTCGTCCGCTCCGGCGCCTTGGCGCGTTTCGGGCGCGGCAGGCTGCGCGGCAAGGTGCAGCGCGTCGGGGTCGATCGTGTCGCCGGCGGCAAAAATTACCGCGCGCTGCATGACGTTTTCGAGTTCGCGGACGTTGCCGGGCCAAAGATGCGCGCGCAAGGCCGATTCCGCCGCGTCCGAAAGGCGAAGCCCCGGCCTTCCCGAACGCCCGCCGTGCGCGGCGAGAAAATGCCGCGCGAGCGGGACGATGTCGTCGGGGCGCTGCCGCAGCGAGGGAATCAGCAGGGGAAAAACGTTCAGGCGGTAATAGACGTCTTCCCTGAGCACACCCTTTGCGACGGCTTCGGCCATATCGCGGTTCGACGTCGCCACGATGCGGATATCGAGCGCGACGGGCTTTTTCCCGCCGACGCGCTCGACTTCGCGCTCCTGGAGGACGCGCAGGAGTTTGGCCTGGAGTCCGAGCGGCATTTCGGTCACTTCGTCGAGCAGAAGCGTTCCCGCCTGCGCCTGCTCGAATTTCCCGGCCTGCGCCTGTTGCGCGCCCGTAAACGCGCCTTTTTCGTAGCCGAAAAGCGTCGCTTCGAGCAAGCTGTCGGGGATCGCCGCGCAGTTGATCGCGACAAACGGCCCTTTGCGGCGCGCCGAGTGATTGTGGATGAAACGCGCGACGACTTCCTTGCCGACGCCGCTCTCGCCGGTCAGGAGGACCGTCGTGTCGGTCTGCGCGACGCGCTCGGCGAGCGCGAAAAGGTTGCGCGCGGCAGGGTCGTTCGCAACGATGCGCGCGTCGTCGATGACGTCCGGGAGACGGTAGCGCGCGACGTGTTCGAGCAAGGCTTTCGGTTCAAACGGTTTCAGCAGAAAGTCGCACGCGCCGGAGCGCATCGCTTCGACCGCGCGGTCGACGTCGGCAAAAGCCGTCATCAGGACGACCGGAAGGTGCGGGAAGCGCGAGCGAATTTCTTTTAACAGCGTAATGCCGTCCATCGGCATCATCCGAACATCGCTGACGACGAGCGAGACGGGCTGCGCTTCGAGTATCCGAAGCGCTTCTTCACCGCCCGGCGCGGCGAGCGTCGCGCGTTCGGCGAGTTCGAGCGTATCGCATATCGCCTCGCGCAGCGTCGCGTCGTCTTCGACGACGAGTATCGGCAAACCCGCGGTCATCGCCTTCCTTCATGCGCGCGTTTTTTCATCGCTTCCTTTCTCTTCTTCCGCTTCGTTCGAGCACGGCAGCCATACGACGAATTCGGCGCCTTCTCCGACGGTCGAATGCACGTCGATCGTTCCGCTGTGCGCCCTGACGACACCGAGCGCAATCGCCAGACCGAGACCCGTCCCTTGGCTGCGCGTCGTGAAGAAGGGTTCGAATATCCTCGCCTGCATTTGCGCGCCGATACCGGCGCCCGTATCGCGTACGCCGATCCGCACACATCCCCCTGCGACTTCGGCGGAAAGGTCGACTTCGCCCGCACCCGCGCCGCGCGCCTCGCACGCCTGGAGCGCGTTTTCGAGCAGGTTGAGCAAAGCCCCGCCCAGCGCTTTGCGACTGCCGATGATTATAGTGCGATCCGTCGGAGCGCGGAGCGAGAAAGCGACGCCCTTCTCGCGGCAGAGCGGCTCGACCGTCCGCGCCGTTTCCGCGAGCAGATCGGAAACCGGGATGCGGTCGCGCCCGATGCTCTCGCCGCGCGCAAACAGCAGAACGTCCTGGATCAGGCGTTCGAGGCGCTTCAACTGCTCGGCCGCCTTGCCGGAAAACCGCGCGCGCGCGGCGTCCGAGAGTCCGGGTTGCGACAAATTGGAACTGTAGAGGAGCGCCGCCGCGAGCGGCGTCCGCAACTGGTGCGCGAGGGAAGCCGCCATCTCTCCCATCGCCGCCAGACGCTGCTTTCTTTCGACCGTCGCCTTCAATTCGTGCGCGGCGGTCACGTCGTGGATCAGCAGGAGGTTTCCGCCGGAAGTCCCCGACGCATCGAGCGGACTTTCGGCGATCGCGACGCGGCATTTCCCCAAGCACCATTCTTCGGGCGTTTCGGTCGGCTTCAAGGTCGATTGAACCGAAGACCAGGCGTTGCCGACCAGCGCCTCGCCGAGCATCCGGCGCGCGGCGGGGTTCGCCTCGCCGACGACCCCGTCGCTCTCGACGACGACGACGCCCGCCGGCAGAGCGCTGAGCAAGGAGGCCAGACGTTTGGAGAGCGCTTCTTTTTCTTCGTATTGCCGACGCAGTTCGCCGTTGGCGATCGCAAGCTGCTTCGTCAGCGATTCCGCGCGCGCCTGAAGCGCCTCGTAAGCCAGCGTCAGCTCTTGCGAGCGCTGATTGAAGAGGTCGAAAGCGCGTTGGAGTTCGCGCGCTTTCGGGTCGGGCGGAGCGATTTGCATCACTTTGTCCATTGGGAGAGAAAACCTTGGAAATAACAGATACAATACTAGAATATTTTCCGGCGTTTTACGTTTTTTGCCCGCTTATTTCGGAATTCAGACGCTATCGACAGCATGGCCGCCACAGAGATCGACGCGACAAGCTCTCCGCCGCCGCCTCCGCCGCCTTCGCCGGATGCGGAAGCCCCGACCCCGACTCCGACCCTGAATCTGGCGGATCGGCTGCGCGCCATGCTCGCGCGGCTCGACAATCAGCAGAAAATCCTCTTGATGGTCACGAGCGCGATCATCGTCGCGCTCGTCGTCGTCAGCGCGCTCTGGTTCCACGAAGAAGAGTACCGGGTACTCTTCTCGAATCTCTCGGAACGCGACGGCGGCGCGATCATCGCGGCGCTCGAACAGCAAAGCATCCCCTACAAGTTCGGCCCGAACGCCTCTTCGATCCTGATTCCCGCCGAGCGCGTTTATGACGTTCGCCTACGCCTTGCGACGCAAGGCTTGCCCAAGGGCGGCAACGTCGGCTTCGAACTCATGGAGAACCAGAAGTTCGGCATCAGCCAGTTCGCCGAGCAGATCAATTACCAGCGCGCGCTCGAAGGCGAGCTTTCCAAGACGATCCAGTCGATCGCCGCCGTGCAGGATTCGCGCGTGCACCTCGCGATTCCCAAGCCGACGGTCTTCGTCCGCGAGGAATTGAAGCCCTCGGCGTCGATCTTTCTGAGCCTCTACCCGGGGCGTTCGCTCGAACCCGCGCAGATCGCCGGAATCCAGAACCTCGTCGCCGCGAGCGTCTCGCAGCTTTCTCCGTCGAACGTCACGATCATCGACCAGAACGGGGCGCTGCTCTCGCAGCTCAAAAACAAGCTGCTCGAAGCCGGACTCGACCCGACGCAGCTCAAATACGTCCAGGAGATCGAGGCGATCGCGATCAAGCGCATCGAGGATATCCTGCTTCCGATCGTCGGCAAGGGGAACTCGCGCGTCCAGGTCGCCGCGGACATCGACTTTTCGGAGACCGAGCAGACCGCCGAAACGCACCGCCCCAACACGACGCCGCCCGACATCGCGATCCGCAGCCAGCAGACGAGCGAGTCTTCGACGCGCTCGCCTTCGGCGCAAGGTGTTCCCGGCGCCTTGACGAACCAGCCGCCCGTCCCGGCGAACGCGCCGATCGAGTCGCCGCCGGGTGAAGCGGGAGAACCGCCGCAACCGCCGCTGAATACCCGCAAGGAATCGAGAACCAATTACGAGGTCGACCGCACGATCCGGTATACGAAGCAGTCGATCGGCGTCATCCGCCGCCTTTCGACCGCCGTCGTCATCAATTACCGCCGGGACGCGCGCGGCGTGCCTCGCGCGCTTCCCGAAGCCGAAATCCGGCAGATCGACGGTCTCGTCCGCGAGGCGATGGGCTTCAACGCGGAGCGCGGCGATTCGGTTTCGGTCGCCAACGCATCCTTCACGGCCGCGACCGAAGCGCCCGAAATTCCGTTCTGGAAAAATCCGGAAAGTCTGGCTATCCTTAGAGACATGTTCAAATATCTTCTGATCGCGCTCATCGTCGCTTATCTGATCTTCAAGGTCATCCGTCCGCTCGTCAAGGTCATGCTCAAGGACCCGGAAGAAGAAAAGAGGAAAAGAGAGAAGGAGGAAGAAGAGGCGAAGGAGAAGGCGCGCGAGGAAGAAGAAGCGCATGCTCAGGCTCAAGCTCAGGCGCAGGCTCAAGAGCAGGGGCAAGGGCCGGGGCCGGGGCCGGAAAAACAGGGCGCCGAAACCTCTCAAGCCATCGAGACCTCCGCGCTCGGCGGAGAAGCGTCGGCGACGGGTCTGGGGCACGCGCAGGGAGATTCGCTCTCGCTTCCCGAGTTCGCGGCGGCGGCGTCTTACGACCAGATGCTCGTTCAGGTGAGGAATATCGCAAAGAACGACCCGAGGGCCATCGCCAACATCATCAAGGATTGGACGGGTTCCAATGCAAACAATTGACGAGGGCGTCGAAAAAAGCGCGATCCTCATGTTCGCGCTCGGCGAGGACATTGCGTCGGAGGTCCTCAAGTATCTCGGCCCGAAGGACGTCCAGAGACTCGGCTACGCGATGGCGATGCTCAAAAGCGTCCCACGGACGCGGGTCGAAGAAGTGCTCGACGAGTTTTACCATATCGCCTCCGAAAGGGCGATGGTCCACGTCGACACCGAAGCCTACGTCCGCGCCGTTCTCACGAAGGCGCTCGGCGACGACAAGGCGGCGAACCTCATTTCGCGCATCCTGTACGGCGGCGAGACGCACGGCATCGAAGGTTTGCGCTGGATGGACGCGCCGACCGTCGCCGACCTCATCCGCAACGAGCACCCGCAGATCATCGCGACGATCCTCGTCTACCTCGAATACGACCACGCGAGCGCGATCCTCAACTGCTTCAACGACCGGCTTCGCAACGACGTCGTCCTGCGCATCGCCACGCTCGACGGCGTCCAACCGACCGCATTGAAAGAATTGAACGACGTCATGCTCCAGCTTCTCGCCGGGTCGTCGAATATCAAGAAAGCCGCGCGCGGCGGCGTGCACACGGCGGCCGAAATTCTCAACTTCATGGGAACGGCGAACGAAACGACCGTCATTGACGCGATACGCGAATACGACGACGACCTCGCGCAGAAAATCCTCGACGAAATGTTCGTCTTTGAAAACCTCATCGACCTCGACGACCGTTCGATCCAGGTGCTCCTCCGCGAAATCCAGTCGGATTCGCTGATCATGGCGATGAAAGGCACGTCCGAGAACCTGCGCGAGAAAATCTTCAAGAACATGTCGCAGCGCGCGGCGGAAATGCTCCGCGAAGACCTCGAGTCGCGCGGGCCGGTGCGTCTCTCCGAAGTCGAAGCCGAGCAGAAGGAAATCCTGAAGATCGTGCGCCGCCTCGCGGACGAAGGACAGATCGTCCTGGGCGGCGCGGGCGGCGAAGAAATGGTCTGACCCCCGACGATGCCCGCGATCATCATCCCGAAAGAAAAACTCACAGCCTACCGGCGCTGGGAAGCCGTCGATTTCACCGAGGAAAGGAAAGCGGCCGAGCGCGCGCGGGAAACACCCCCGAA
>JAISDL010000063.1 GCA_031264825.1 Accumulibacter sp.
TCGTCGCGTTTTCTTTCGCCTTGTGGAAACGCGGGCGCGCCGAGCTTCACCGCGTCGGATGCGGATTGGAATGCGAACTTGTCGCGGTAGAGGTAATAACCCTCGCTGATTTCAAAATGAACGACGAGCGTCTTTTCGTCCGCCGCCCACGCCGATGGCCTGAAAGCGAGGCGCGGAGGCAAAAGATTTGCGGCGCCCGCGAGCGACGCGACGAAAAAAAGGAGGAAGGCGAAGCGACGGATCACGGCGCGGCGTCGCTCCGCGTTTCGGCGGCGACCCAATCCAGATACTCCGGCAGACCGCGCTCGACCGGAATCGCGACGATTTCGGGTGTCTCATAGGGGTGCGCGGCGCGGAGCGCGGCTTCGAGCGCCGGGTACGCCGAGACGGTCGTTTTTATGAAAAGCGGGACCTCGTCGGCCGATTCGACGACGCCCTTCCAGCGGTAGATCGAGCGACAGGGCGGCAAGATATTGACGCACGCGGCGAGCCGACGCGAGACGAGCACATCGGCAATTTTTTCGGCGCACGCGCGATCGGGGAGATTCGTCAGGACCAAAAGCGTGTTCATGAAGCGATTCTATTCCATTTTTGCGTCGTCTCCGGCTGCGTCTTTGAGGACTCGCCGCGCGGTCGTCAATTCAGCAGACGGCGGCGCGTAAGAAAGACGGCGACGCGGAAGGCGACGATCGTGACGCCGAGCAGCACCGCGACGTGCAGGACGATGTCTTGGGGGCACTCGCCGAGCAGGAGCGGGCGCACGAGCCGTACCGCGTGCGACAGCGGCAACCACGAAGCGACCAGATATATCGAGTGCGGAAGATTTTCCACGGGGAAAAAAATGCCCGAAATCATCAGCATCGGCGTGATGAAGAGTGTGAAGTAATACATGAAAAAGTCGTACGAGGGCGCGAGCGCGCAGACGACGAGGCCGATCGCCGCGAACGCGAAACCCGTGAGAAATATGATCGGGAGCACCCACAACGCGAGCGGCAGCGAACTCAATCCCAGTGCCGAAATCACGAGCAGGATCGAAAACCCCGAGAGGAAGCTCTTGCTCGCCGCCCAGAAAAGTTCTCCGGCGAGGACGTCGTCGAGCGAGAGCGGCGTGACGAGTATCGCGTCCCAGGTTTTCTGCGTACGCATCCGGGAGAACGCCGAGTAGAGCGATTCGAAAGTCGCGGCGTTCATCGCGCTGGCGACGATCATTCCCGCGATGAGGAATTGCATGTAATCGACCCCCGAAATCCGCGGCAACATGCGGCCGAGGCCGTATCCGAGTCCCAGCATGTAGATCAAGGGGTCGGCGAGGTTGCCGAGTAGCGAGGGAAACGCCAGTTTGCGCCAGACGAGAAAATTTCGGCGCCATACGGGAATCCACCCGAACGAAAAAAGTCCCGCGCTGGGGAGGCCGGGTTTTCCAGAAGGGTGTGCGCTCATGGTGTTGTCGAATCTTGTGATAAACGCTTCAATCGTTTCAATTGCCTCAATCCCTCAATTCACGCCCGGTCAGCTTGATGAAAACGTCTTCGAGGTTCGCGGCGCGGTGGAGCGAATGCAGCGCGCGCTCCTTGTCGAGCGCTTCGCAGACCAGCGTCGTATCGTTGCAGTAGAAATACGCGGTCTCGCCCGCGATTTCAAGCCGCTGGCACAGCGCGCGGCGCGCTTTTGCCCACGCGACGGCGTTTTCGCCGAAAATCTCGATGACGTTCGGTTCGATCTGCGACGCGATCAGTTCGTGCGGGTTGCCCTCGGCGACGATCTGCCCGTGGTCGAGGACGATGAGCCGCTCGCACAGGCGTTCGGCTTCTTCCATGAAGTGCGTCGTCAGGATCAGCGTTTTTCCCTGCGCGACGAGCTGTTTCAGGCGATCCCAGATCAGATGGCGCGCCTGCGGGTCGAGGCCGGTGGTCGGTTCGTCGAGGAACAGGATATCCGGGTCGTTGACGAGCGCGCGGGCGAGTGTCAGGCGTCGTTTCATCCCGCCCGAAAGCGCCTCGACGCGCGCGTTCTCTTTGTCGGTCAGACCGGCGAAGTCGAGCAGGCCGGGGATGCGCCGGCGCATTTCGGGTTTTTTCAGGCCGAAGTAGCGCGAGTAAACAAGGAGGTTTTCGTTGACCGTAAAATCGGGGTCGAGGTTGTCGAATTGCGGGACGACGCCGACGCGCGCGCGCGCCGCGCATGCATCGTCCGGGATCGAATGGCCGCCGAGCAGGATTTTCCCTTCGTCGGGCGGCGTAAGCCCGAGGCAACAGCGCAAGGTCGTCGTTTTCCCCGCACCGTTCGGCCCAAGGATTCCGAAACACGCGCCGACGGGAACCGAAAAACCGATTCCCGAAATGACGCTTCGACCGCCGTAACTTTTTCGGAGGCCGGAAATTTCGAGTGCGGAGTTCAGTGACGCCATGCCGAAACGACGATATCGCGGATGATGTGCAGGCGGCGGTGGAAAAAATGATCCGCGCCGGGGATGACGACGACGGGCAGGTCGAGCGGTTCGGCCCACGCCAACACGTTTGCGAGCGGAACGGTTTCGTCGCGCCCGCCGTGGATGACGATCGTATCCTTTGCGACGGTTTCGGTGGGGTAACGGCGTAGCCCCTCGATGTGTCCGGCGGCCGTCCCGACCAAGACCATCCCCTGCGCGGGACGACCCGATTCGGCAAGCGCGCGCCCGACGCGCGTCTGGACGTAAGCACCGAACGAGTAGCCCGCCAGCGCGACCGGGAGTTCGCCGTAACGCTGTTTCACCTCATCGACGAGCGCGAGCATGTCGGCGCTCTCGCCGAGGCCGTCGTCGTGCGTCCCGGCGCTGCCTCCCACGCCGCGGAAATTCGGACGAATCGCGAGATAGCCCAGGTGCGCGAAGACGCGCGCGAGCGTCTGGACGACCTTGTTCGTGTTTTCCCCGCCGAACAGTGGATGCGGATGGCATACAAGCGCGATGCCTCTTGGCGCCCCCGGATTCTCGACGATCGCCTCGATGATTCCCATTGAGCCGTCGAAGCGGCAGACTTCTTCGCTCGGCCTCATGCGCCCGGGAACGAAAAATCGTCAGGAAAAAGTTCGTCTCTTTCTTTCATGCCCTATTATCGCACGCCTTGCACGGTCGATGATTTGCGCGCCGTCAAACCAGGAGCGGCGAGTGGATGTAGAATAAAAAACATCCGCTGAAGGTTGCGGTCATTTGAAGCCCGCGCATGAGGAAAAACCATGAAAAAAACGCCCAAAAGCTATTTACCCGCCGAAGAGCGCGAAGCGATTTTACGCGAAGGCGGGATGAATCTCGTTTATCTCATTGAATCTCAGGAAGCGGGTAACGCGGGCGATGAAGAGGCGGCTTGGGCCTGGATGGCCCTTGCCGAACTACCGCCAACCGCCTTGATGATGATCAAGAAATGGAACGGTCCGGATTACATCCGAAATATGGGGTTTCGCACAGACAGGGCCGACGCTGCTTACGGCCCCGGTTGGCTTGACCAGCCTCTACCGGATGGAGCGGGCTGACGATGGCAGACTCCGTGCAACAGCTTCGGCGCTTGTTGGTTGCGGAAGAAGTCTTTACAGACGCCATGAGAAATACCAGGCCGGCAAAGAGTCTACAAAATACTCGGAGCGGCTTGTTGAAACATCTTCGTGAAGTCGGTCAAAGCGGCGATCTGTATTTGATCGTCGCTACCGAGCGGGGAATCATAGACGGCGACCTGTCCCGCTACGCCAACAGTCGGGCGATGAGTAGCAGTCTGAATGCGGCCCTCAATGAAATTGCCGTCATTGAGCGGCATATCGGCTTGGTGAGCGACCCGGACAAATATCGCACGATAAATGAGGGCTACAGTTTGCCGAAAAATCGCAAAGGCGGCTTGCCCTTTGACGAGGCGCGCCAAGCGATGGCGAGCCATCTTGCGCGGCTCGACAACATGGACAAATCCCGGCTCGACGACGACGAAAAAAAGATCATCGACGCAAGAAAGACCGCCATATTCAACGCGGGTAAACTCTACGCCAGACGGCAGGCTGAAACCCTCGGCGTCGAATCGAAGCGGGATGTGCTTTGATTCAGCCGATGTCAAAAATAAAATCAGCGCACAAGGATGAGAATCTTTACCATGATGTGGAAAATCTGAATGTCCGCGCATGAGGAAAAACCATGAAAAAAACGCCCAAAAGCTATTTACCCGCCGAAGAGCGCGAAGCGATTTTACGCGAAGGCGGGATGAATCTCGTTTATCTCATTGAATCACAGAAAGCGGGCAAGGCGGGCGATGAAGAAACCGCTTGGGCTTGGTTGGCTCTCGCGGATATTCCCGCCTATTCGCTGATGGCGTGCAAGGACGTTTTGGGTGCGGACTTCATACGCAAAGTGGGCTTGAGAACCGCTCCCGCCGACGCTGCTTACGGCCCCGGTTGGCTTGACCAGCCTCTACGCCAGACGGCAGGCTGAAACCCTCGGCGTCGCGCCCATTTGAGCGGCTTGAAGGAGGAATCAGTAACTCCGCCGGTCCATCATGATCAGCACGATCAGCGCGAGGAAAGGCCAGAGGGTCGATACGAGCCTCGTCAAGCCGTTGAAATTCAGGAAGTGCCCCTGATCCCAGGCGTCCATGATCATGGAGTAAGGATTCGTCGGGACGATGTTGACGAGCGCCGTTCCGGCCATCAGCGCGAGTCCCGCGAAAACGACGTGCGACGCGCGCGGTAACACGAGAACGAGAAGGAGGAGCGCGGAGCCGCACAAAAGGCCGAGCCGCGCGCCGGGAGTCATCCAGGAAAAAGCGTGCGCCGAGTCGATCAGGACGGCCCCCGCGAGCGAGCGAAGCGCGATCGCAACGCAGAAAAAGACGACGATCGAAGGGAAGAGCGCGCGTTTTCGAAGGTGAAGCAGGACGGAAACGAAAAGTCCGACGGCGGCGGTGTGCAGGGCGACGATGGCGGTTTCGAGCGCAAAGAAGAGCGTGGGCGCGTAGGGAATGACGATTGCGATTTCGAAGAGCGTCCGCAGGTTTCCCGTGCCGAACAGGATCGATTCGGGTGAGAACTGCGTCAGGAGCCAGAGCGCGGCGAGAACGACGCCGGCCTCGGCCTGATGCGCGACGAGGAATTTCGCCTGGAGCGCCGCGACGCCGACGATCAGGCGGTCGCCGAGCCGGAACGCCGACAGCGCGCCCAGGAAGGCACCGAGCGCGTTGCACGCGAGGTCGAGATTCGAGGGGACGCGCGACGATAGATACGTTTGCAACGATTCGAGGCAGAGGCTCAAGGCAGCGCAGAAAACGCAGGAAAGGATAAAAGCATTTTTTGGGCGCGTCCAGTTTCGGAAGAACGGAACGAACAGGAAGCCCAAAGGCATATATGCTAAAATGTTGAAGGCGATGTCCGAGAACGTCCAGTAAAGGGGCCAGCGCGTGTTGAGGAAGAGGAAAGGCGAGAGGCCCTCGGTGATCCTCCAGCCCGAGAACGGATGGAGGCTCGCGTAGACGATCAGCAGCGCGTAAGCCGACGCCATATAATCGAAGAGGCGGCTTGCGCGGTCGTTCGCGGGGGAAAAAGATTCCGTCATGACACGATCGTCCGCCGGGTCACGCGCCGATTCGCCCCGGGACGCCCATTTTCTGGGGCAGAAGCGAACCGACGACCATGCCGAGCAGGCTGACGCAAAAGCCGATCATCTGCGGGGGGAGCAGGCTGTCTTTTCCGACGAGGAGTTCGATCGCCACCCACGAGAGAACGCCGCCGCAGACCGAGACGAGCGCGCCCTGCGTCGTCGATTTGCTCCAGAAGACTCCGAGGAAGAGCGGGACGAAAGCGCCGACGAGCGTGACTTTGTAAGCGTTCTCGACCATCTTGAAAATCGACGCATCCGACGTGAGCGAGAAGACGAGCACACCGCAGGTGAAGCCGAACGTCGTGGTGCGCATCAAGCGCAGAAGCGCTCTGTCGGAGAGGTGCGGGAAGAGGCCTCGGACGATGTTTTCGGAGAAAGCGACCGAGGGCGCGAGCAAGGTTGCCGACGAGGTGCTCATGATCGCCGAAAGGAGCGCGCCGAAGAAAATCGATTGCGCCAAGACGGGCATATGATTGAGGACGAGCGTCGGCAGGACGAGTTGCGAATCGTGCGCGATCAGGCCGTTGAAAACTTCGGGGTCGACGAGCGTCGCCGAATACGCGATGAACATGGGGACGAAAGTGAAGGCGAAGTAGATCACGCCGCCGAGGACCGACCCCAGAATCGCCGTTTTCGCGTTCTTTGCCGACGTGACACGCTGAAAGACGTCCTGCTGCGGGATCGACCCCAGCATCATCGTCATCCACGCGCCGAGGAAGGAGAACCACTCGACGGCGTCGGCTCCGGGAAAGAAATTCAGCTTGCCCGCCGCTGCTGCGTGGGCGACCGTCGCGGCGACGCCGCCGGTCATCCCGGAAACGATCCAGGCGATGAAGAGGAGGCCGGCGATGATCGTGATCATTTGCAGAAAATCGAGGATGGCGGTCGAGAGCATTCCGCCGAAAGTCGTATAGGTCAGCACGATGGCCGCGCCGAGGACCGTTCCGACAGGCTCGGAGACGGCGCCGTCGGTGATCAGGCTGAAGACGAGGCCGAGCGCCTTGACCTGCGCCGAAACCCAGCCCAGGTACGAGAAGATGATGCACAGCGTCGTCAGGACTTCGATGGAACGGCTGAAGCGGATGCGGAAAAAATCTCCGAGCGTCAGAAGGTTCATCTTGTAGAGTTTCGTGCCGTAAAACACGCCGGCGATGATGAGGCAGAAACTCGCGCCGAAGGGGTCGGCGACGACGCCGCGAAGCCCCTCCTTGACGAAGGTCGCCGAAACGCCGAAAACCGCCTCGGCGCCGAACCACGTGGCGAATACCGTCGCGATGACGATTGGAAGCGGGAGCGTCCGTCCGGCGAGCGCGAAATCCTTGGTGTTATGGACGCGCGTAGCGACGTAGACCCCGATGCCGGAAGAGATGAGAAGGTAAAAAACGACGAACCAGACGAGCATGGCGTTTCAACGGATCGCGGCGTGGTTTGAGGAGGGGAATTATACGGTCTCACGCGGCGCGGCGCATCAGTCTCGTTTCGTTTTTTCCGTACGCGGCGGCGCGGCAAGGGGAAAGGTTTCAAAGCCGGAGGGGCTGTTCCGGGAAAAAGCAATACGAAGAATACCTTCCGCGCGGCGGATACTCCTTTGCGCGCGGTCCCGGAAAAACACAGAGCCGAATCCGCGCCCCGTGCGACGGGACGCGGCGAAAGATCACTTGTTGTAGACTTGTTTGAG
>JAISDL010000068.1 GCA_031264825.1 Accumulibacter sp.
ATATTCCTGTCATCTTGTTGCCCATGCGGTTTCTTCCTTGGAAATTGCGTTTACCATAGCTTCGCAAGAGCGCCGGAGGCCATATACAATCCCGCCTGTTTCTTGCACGATCCGATCAATCGTATAGGCCGCTCACCATGAAGGATGATCTTCAAACCCGGTTTCAGCAGACGAACGAACGGCTCAAGGCCCGGCTGTTGAACAGACTGCCCGGGCCCGGCTCATTTCCCACGCTCATTCCGGATTTGCAGCTTTCCCGGCGCGACGCGGCGGGTCAAAAGGAAAACTGCTTTTACCGGCCCATGCTGGCGCTGGTGGTCCAGGGCAGCAAACGTTCCCTGATCGGTGACGAGGAATACCACTGCGAGGAAGGCTCTTGCGTCGCGGTCGCCGTGGATATGCCAAGCGTGATTCACGTGATCCGGGCTTCGTCCGAAAAGCCTTTCCTGTCTCTTTCGATCGCCCTGGACAGACAGCTCATGCGCGGGCTTGAAACCGAACTGCCGCCCGCGCCGTATTCCAAAGCGCGCGGCAAGGCGGTGAGCCTGGCGGAGGTCACGCAGGATTTGCTCGACGCTTTCTTGCGGATGCTCGATCTGCTCGACAGGCCGCGGCAAATGCCCGTCCTTGCGCCAATGATCCTCCGGGAAATACACGTTCATTTGCTTTGCGCTCCCCAAGGGGAGAGCCTGCGTCTTTTCTGCGCCGCCAGCAGTCCGGGCGGTCAGATCGCTCAAGCCGTCACTTGGCTGAGGGAAAACTACCGGGAGCCGATGCGCGTCGCTGCGCTGGCCGAACGGGCGAACATGGCGGAATCCACCTTCAACCGGCATTTCCGTCAAGTGACGAGTTTGAGTCCCCTCCAATTCCAGAAGCGGCTGCGACTCTACGAAGCCCAGCGGCTCATGCTGACGGAGGGCAAAAGCGCCGAAACAGCCGCCTTTACCGTGGGATACGACCATTCTCCCCAATTCAATCGGGAATACAAGCGGCAGTTCGGAGAATCTCCGCGCCGTGACGTCAAACGGCTATGTACTGCCGGGGCGCTTGCCGGTGCATGAGTCTGTCCCGGCAGGTCGATGCCACTTCTCTGGAAGCGGGTTTGTCCGCCGGTTCAGCCGCGTGCGTCTCGGATGTCAATGGAGATTTTGGCGCTTCCTGGACTTGCGGTTTGGATTTCAGTTCCCCGGATGAGCGGAAATTCGGCGCGGCGCGTGGAGGCGTGTGCGAACGTGCGACATTCCGGGGGTCGGTGAGCGCGGCGAACTCCAGCGATACCCGGCGCGGCATCAAAGCGCGAAGGATTTGGGAACGGAATCCTTCCTCGCCGTCGTACCGATCGCCGAAGCGCTTCTTGCGGGCGTGGAGAGCGACGGTTTCTGGGTATAATGCCTGCATCTGACGTGCGATGGAAGCCACGATGTATCTTGAACATTTCGGCCTGCGCGAAGCGCCTTTTCGCATCACCCCGCACACCGAATTCTTTTTTCCCGGCGCCAAGCGAAAAGCGACGCTTGAGGCGTTGATCTACGCGACGACGCACGATGAAGGAATCGTCAAGGTCAGCGGAGAAGTCGGCAGCGGCAAAACGATGCTTTGCCGGATGCTTCTGGAGACTTTGCCGGAATCGGTCAAAACGATCTATTTCGCCAATCCTTCGCTCTCGCGCGAGGAAATCCTCGACACGATCGCCGAAGAATTCGACGTGGCGATTCCGGAGAAGCGCACCCGCCGCCTTTTGATGACGATCCAGAAACGCTTGATCGACTATTACGCCGAAGGTCGCTTGGTCGTCATCATGGTCGACGAGGCGCACGCGATGCCGCAGGAAACCCTCGAGGAAATCCGCCTGCTCTCGAACCTCGAATCGAAGCGGCACAAGCTCCTGCACATCGTTCTGTTCGGTCAGCCCGAACTCGACGAGCGCCTCCTCGAGCCGGCCATGCGGCCGCTCAAAGAGCGCATCACGCACAATTTCGCGCTGATCCCGCTCCACCGCGACGACATCGGCGAATACCTGATGTTCCGCATCCGTCGCGCCGGCTATCACGGCCCCGACCTCTTCACGCCCGCCGCGATTCGGCTCATTGCCCGCGTTTCCGAGGGCTTGACGCGACGGATCAACATCCTTGCCGACAAGGCGCTACTCTCGGCTTTCTCCGAAAACAGGCACATGATAGACGCGCGGCAGATCAAGGCCGCGATCGACGACGCGCAGTTCAATCCGATGAACCATCCTTCGCTCTCCGAAAAATGGCTCGCGGGTTCGCTCGCCGCCGCGCTCATCGCCCTGATCGTCTCGCTCGGCTATTTCAGGATGCACGAAAAAGTGTCGCCTGTTTTTTCGACGACCGCCGAAACTACGCGCGCCCCCGCGCGCCGCGCGCCCTTATCCCCCCCTTCGTTTCCGAACGAGGCGATCGCGAGTCCCCTGCCGACGCGACAGGAAATCGCACCGGCGAATCCCGTCGCGCCGACGGCATCGACAACGCTTACCGCGCCGACAATGCTTGCCGCGCCGACGCCGCCGGTGGCGCCGGATCCTCCGACGCTCGACGAGCGCGTCGCCGCAACCGCGCTATGGCTCGAATCCGTGCCGGATTCGCATTTCTTCCTCCAGCTTTTCAGCACGTCCGCAAGCAACCGCGGCGGCGTCGAGGCTTTTCTCGATCAAATCAAATACCTGGACTCGAGGCAGGTTCGCGTCTACCGCTCCAGCTTGAGCGGTCGCGAACGCTACGGGGTCATTTACGGCGACTACCCCTCGTTCGAGTCCGCGCGGGCGGACCTCGAAAAACTGAGCCGCATTCATCCGCTCGGCCAGTCGTATATCCGCGGCGTCACCAAACTGCGATGACCCCGCGCCACGGTATTCAGAGTGCTCGGGACGCTTTCGCGCCCCCTGCCCGTCGCGTCGGAGTGTCGGAGTATCGGAGTGTTGGCATGTCGGTACGTCGAGTCAGGGTATCGAGAGAACGCCCCCTGTGATATGATTTTCGATTCTTTACCGTGGAAACCGTAGTTGCCCCTTGATTTCATCTTCCTTGGACGCGAGTTGGTTTATTTGACAACGCCATACACGTTGAAAAAAGTCGGCGCTTTTCTGGCGCTTTCCGCTTTTCTCGTCGCGTGCGCGCCTCCCGTGGTCAAGGAAGTCCCGAATTCGTCCGTCCGCTCCGAAAACAGCATCACCCCTCCCCGCGCCGCGGGTGCGATCCCGCAACCCGTCCAACGGACGGTCGCGCTCCCGAAACCCCGCGCTTCCAAAAAAACCGAGACCTACAACCTCGCCGTCAGCAAGGTCAAGCTGCACGACCTCCTCTTTGCGATCGCGCGCAACGCGAAACTGAACGTTGTCATCCCTCCCGACCTTTCGGGCAACGTGACGATCAACGCGATCGACCAGACGCTCCAACAGATTCTCACGCGCATCAGCCGCCAGGTCGGCGCGCGACTCGAAATCGTGGGCAACGACCTCGTCGTCGTGCAGGAGACGCCTTTTTTGCGTACTTACGAGGTCGATTACGTCGCTGCCGCGGCCGGCGCGACCACGCGCACCGAAAACAGCACGCGGAAACTTTTCTGGGAAACGCTGACGCGCAACGTCGCCGACCTCGTGCTTGACACCGACAAACCCCTCGCTTCCACGGCGCGTTCCCGTGCAGCGGCGGTCGTCGCGCACCCCGAATCCGGCGTCCTCGCCGTTCGCGCGACCGTGCGTGGGCACGAAAAAATCCGTGACTTCCTGAGCCGGGTCATGCAAAGCGCGAAGCGTCAGGTGCTGATCGAGGCGCTCGTCGCCGAAGTCAGGCTTTCGAGCGACTATCCGCACGGGATCGACTGGAACCGTCTGCCTCTCGACGGCGCCGGATTCACGCCGGCGCAGCGCGACTCCGCGCATGCGCCGCCGTCCGGCGGCGTTTTCAACCCGCACGATTCGAGCGGCGACATCGAGTCGGCGCTCAAGCTACTCGAAGGCTTCGGCAAGGTGAAAGTCCTGTCGAGGCCGAAGCTCGCGGTCATGAACAGGCAGTCCGCCGTCGTGAAACTCGTCGACGACAAGGTCTATTTCACCCTGAAAACCGACACGATGACGACCGAATCGCTTCCCGTCGGCTTTGTCATGCGCGTCACGCCGCAGATCGGTGAAGACGATTCCGTCGTACTGAGCGTCCGTCCGAGCGTCTCGGTCGTCGTCTCGCAGGTCCCGGACCCGAACCCGACGCCGGCAAATCCCTGCGGCGCCGGTGGCGTCGGCTGCGGCGTTCCGCCGATCGTCAGCAAGCTTCCTGTCGTTCGTACACGCGAAATGGCATCCGTCCTCCGCGTCGAGGACGGGGGGATCGCCGTCTTGGGCGGTCTCATCGAGGATCGCATCGAAAGTCCCGACGACGTGCCGCCCGCTGCTTCGAACGCCCCGGTTTTCGGCGAGCTTTTCCGGCAACGCGACGAGAGCGCGGCCAAAGTCGAGTTTGTGGTCTTCCTCCGACCGCTCGTCGTCAAAAACGCACGCGCCGACGACGATTTCCCCCGCGACGCGCAAAGCGCCCCGGAAAGCCTTGAACTCTCTGCCCGTCCGAAAGCCAAGAAAGGGGAAAGTGCCCGATGAGCCTGCTCATGGAAGCGCTCAAACGCGCCGAGGAATCCCAGCAGCAGCAGACGCCCGCAGACGCGCCGACGCCCAAGGGTGCGACGCCCGAATCCGAAGCGCGTTCTTCGTCGGCGGCGAGCGTCAACTCGCTCACGCGCCCTGTTTCGCTTTCCGACAACGAGTTTTCCAACGTATCCGACGACCTTTCCTTCGCAGCCGGCGCGACACAGTCGAAACCCGCCGCGCGCGACGACGCGGCGTCCGAACGCGCGTTGGTGCGCAAGGTCTTCGCCGCGAAACAAACGCACGGACCGAGCCTCGCTTTCTGGATCACGCTCGCGGTTCTGCTCGCGATGGCATCCGTCGCCTCCTTTCATTTTTGGCACCAATACAAACTGATCACTGGCAGTTCGCAGACGCATCCGCTCGTCCCGGACACGCCGGGGTCGACGTCTTTTCCGCCCGCGCCGTCGATCCCCCCGCAGGCTTCTCCGTTCCCGATGACACCCGAAAACGCTCCATCGCCCCCTTCCCCTTCGCCCTCTTCTCCCGCAGCGGCATCGAGGTCGCCCTCCCTTTCGGAAAATCCGTTCGCACCCGAAGGCGTTTCCGCGCCGCCGCGCAGGCGGGGAACGACGGCAAGGGGTCGCGCCACTGAGACCCCGATCCACCTGAGCCGGGGAAGATCCGCCGTCGATCCCAAGCTCGGAAGCGCCTACGACCTCTTGCGCGCGGGCCGTTTCGACGAAGCCCTGCCGTATTACGAGGCGGTGTTGATATCCGACCCGGAAAACATCGACGCCGTTCTCGGACTCGCCGCGATCGCCGGGAAATCCGGTCAGCGCGAGCGCGCCGCTGCGTATTACCGTCGCGCGCTCGAAATCGACCCCGGGAACCCGACGGCGCTCGCGGGATCGATCGACGAACGCGGCGAGTCCGACAAATCCGACAAATCCAACCAATCCGACCCGACAGCCTCCGAAAGAACGCTCAGAAACGCGCTCGCCGCGCGCCCCGACTCTCCGGCGCTCCTGTTTTCGCTGGGGAATCTTTACGCGGGACAAAACCGCTGGAGCGAGGCCCGACGGGCTTATTTCAACGCCTACGTGATCGACCCCGGCAACGCCGACCACGCGTTCAACCTCGCCGTCAGCCTCGACCATTTGAAGCAGCCGCGTCTGGCCGTCCGCTACTACGAGGCGGCGGTCGAGGCCGCTCTCGAAAACGCGCGCGCGTGTTCTTTCGACGTCGACCAAGCAAAAAGCCGAATCCTTGAACTGACATCGCGCCCCGGCGCCATGAACGCCCGGTAAAAAGCGGCGCCGCCTTGGCGGAACGCTTGACCCCGGTTTTCGTTTAGGGTGAAATGGGTGACATCCAGGAATTTGACGAATCCGTAATTTCCATTCATGGCAGACAAACTCGGCTTCATTGAACACTTGCGCAACGCAGGCATCACACCGGAAGATTCCGAGGAACTCCGCCTGAACAAATCGCTGATGGTCTTCGCCACGGGGCTTTTTTGCTTCGTCTCGGTCGTCTGGCTGATCATTTACTGGCAATTCGAGCCGCACTTCTCGGTGACGCTTCCCCTGCTCTTCCAGGTGCTTCTGACGGCCAATCTGCTGATCTACATGAAGACGCGGAATTTCGACATTTTCTGCAGGATACAGTTGAGCTTCTTTCTGTTTTTCCCCTTCATCGTACAGTGGGGCATCGGCGACTTCGCCTCGGCAAGCGGCATCAGCCTCATGGGATTTCTCGCGCCGATCGGCGCGCTTCTCGTCGTCGGGACGCGCGAAGCGCTCGCCTGGTTTTTCGCCTACGTGATTCTGACCGCGCTCTCCGGCGTCAGCGACTACTACCTCGCCGACACACCGTTCATCGCGTTCGACCGCGCGTCGCTGAAAACGTCGATTTTTTTCTTCGTCCTCAATTTCATCGCGATCTCGGCGATCATCTTTTCTCTGTTGCGCCACTCGGTGGCCGAAGAACTCAAGACAAAGGAGCGCCTCCAGGAAGCGCGCCGACGGATACAGCTCGAACGCGACCGCTCCGAGCACCTGCTCCTGAACACCCTGCCGAGGCCGATCGCCGCACGGCTCAAAGGCGGCAGCCAGACGATCGCCGACGGGTTCACCGACGTTTCGGTCATGTTCGTCGACATCGTAAACTTCACCCGCTTGGCCGGGAACCTCACGCCGCAGGAAGTCTTCTCGATGCTCAACCGGATATTCTCGTCGTTCGACGACCTTGCCGAGCGCTACGGGATGGAAAAGATCAAGACGATCGGCGACGCGTACATGGTCGCCGGAGGACTCAACAGCCTGCGCGAAGACCATACCGCCGCGCTCGTCGACCTCGCGCTCGCGATGCGCGCGCTCCTCGAAAACAACGACAAAGTCAACGACATGCGCCTCAAGGTGCGCATCGGCATCGGCACCGGCCCGGTCGTCGCGGGTGTCGTCGGCAAGAAAAAATTCATCTACGACCTCTGGGGCGATACGGTCAATATCGCGAGCCGCCTGACGAGCGAAAGCGAACCCGACATGATCCAGGTCGACGAAACGACTTACGAGCACCTGAGCGACCGCTTCGAATTCGAGGGGCCGCAGACGCACTTCCTCAAAGGCAAGGGCAATACGCTCGTCTATCGCGTCATCGGGCGCCGTCCACGCGCGAAGGAGTGATTTCAGAGCTTCAGGTATCAGGGATCAGAGGACAGGAATCAGATCGGTTGGCGGCGGCTTCGCCACCGGAGTGACGAAACCCCACCCGGAATACCATCCCACCGTAGGGGCACGGCGTGCCGTGCCCAGGGTTTCATTCCGTTCCCAAACCCCCGTCCCGTCATTCATACGCATACGGAATCGTTGGGGTTCGCTGCGCTCACCACCAACCTATACCGCCGAGGAATCGTTGGGGTTCGCTGCGCTCACCGCCAACCTATACCGGCGGAGGGTGCGCCGTGCCCCGGCACCATGCCGACACACGACCCTACGCGGCGACGATACGGAACGCGGTGGCTTTG
>JAISDL010000016.1 GCA_031264825.1 Accumulibacter sp.
CGTCGAGTTTGCGAGCGACCCAGTCTTCGTTTTTGAGGATGAAGGCGTCGATCGCGGCGAGCGGCTCGCGCATCGGCGCGCCGACGCGCAGACCGCGCTGGTCGATCGAAAGGCTCAGCGTCCGGCGTTTGGAACGGCGCAGAATATAAGGGACGATGCGGTCTCCGATCGCGACGGCGCGCGCCGACTCGTTCGCTGACAGCGGCCTCTCGCCGGGGGTAGAGAACAGGTCAGGCTGAAGCGGCGCGTGTTCCATCGGGGCGGGACGGCAGGCGGCGCATTTCTTCCTCGATCCACGTTTCGGCGAGCGTGGTGATCTCTTCGGGCGTTCTGCCCTTCACGTCGATCGGTGCGCCGATGCTGACGGTGATGACACCAGGTTTTTTGACGAAGGCGTTCTTCGCCCAGAAGACGCCGGCGTTGTGCGCGACGGGGACGACGGGCGCGCCGGCGCGCGCGGCGAGGAAGGCGCCGCCCCGCTTGAAGGGCCGCTTTTCGTCGGGCGCCGTGCGCGTCCCTTCGGGGTAGATGATGACCGAGAGACCCGCGGAGAGCCTTTCCTTTCCCTCGCGCGCGACCTGGCGGATCGCATCCTTCCCCGCGTTGCGGTCTATCGGAATCATCCTCGCCGCGGCGAGTCCCCAGCCGAGGAAAGGGATCAGGAGCAGCGATTTCTTCAGGACGAAAACGGCCGGCGCGAACAGCGCCTGGAGCGCGATCGTTTCCCACGCGGATTGGTGTTTGGAAAGCACGACGCAGGGAACCGGCGGGATGTTCTCGCGGCCGATCACGCGGTAGTCGAGGCCGAGGACGCCGCGACACAGCGCGAGCATCGCCTTGTACCAAAGGGGAACGATGCGAAAGCGGAAACGCGGCGGCAGGACGGCGCTGCACGCGACCGCCCCGCCGACGGGAATCGTGACGAGCGTCGAAAGAAACAGAAAAAGCAGCGAACGGGCGAGCGCGATCATCCCGGAACCCCCGATCGGACGCGCGACGCCGCGTAGCGGACAAGCGACACCCGCCGGCCCGAAAGCCGGCGCCTGAAAGGAACGAGCGGGGTGGGAGAAACCCCTCTCGCCGGGTCGCTTGAATCAAAATGACCTGCGGTCATACACGGCACCGAAGTCATGCGTTCAGGAGATATTCGGCGACGGCGGCCAGGTCGTCGAAAACGAGCGTACCTTCGGGAAGCGCGTGCTCGGCGTAAGTCTTTTGGCCTTTGCCCGTGAGCACGAGCACCGGTCGGGCGCCCAGCGCCGCCGGGGCTTCGATGTCGCGCAAGGAATCGCCGACGACGCAGACAGATTTCAGGTCGACGTCGAAGCGTTCGGCGATCGCGAGGAACAGTCCGGGTTTCGGCTTGCGGCACGCGCAGTTCGCCGCGTCGGTGTGCGGGCAGTAAAAAATCGCGTCGATCCGCCCGCCGAGCGCCTGAAGCGCGTCACGCATCTTGTTGTGGATCGCGTTGAGCGTGTCCATGTCGAAGAGACCGCGTCCGATTCCCGACTGGTTCGTCGCTATGACGACGCGGTAGCCGGCTTGCGTCAGCTTCGCCATCGCCTCCAGACTTTTCGGGATCGCCTCCCACTCGTCGGGGGACTTGACGAAGTCATCCGAATCGCGGTTGATGACGCCGTCGCGGTCGAGTATGACAAACTTCATACGCCGAGCCTGGAAATGTCGGCGACGGCGTTGAGCAGGCCGTGCAAAGCACCGAGAAGCGAGAGGCGGTTCATACGCACGTCGGGGTCGTCGGCGTTGACCATCACCGCGTCGAAAAAGCGGTTGACGTCGTCGAAAACGCCCGCGAGCGCGCAGAGCGCGGCGGTGTAGTCCCCCGCGTCGACATTCGCCGCGACCGCCGGCGAAAGCGCCTCGACGCGCGCGAAAAGCGCTCTTTCCGCGTCTTCGGCGAAGAGTTCCGGGCGCGGCGCGCGGTGTAGCGCCGCCTCACCCTCGCTCCCGGCTTTCCTGAGAATATTCCCGATGCGTTTGTTCGCGGCGCCGAGCGCGAGCGCTTCGGGCAGTCGCAGGAATTCGCGCACGGCGGAGAGCTTCGCCGGGATCGAATCGACGCGCGCCGGACGCGAGGCGAGAACGGCGTCGATGACGTCGGACGCGTACCCGGCGTCCTTGAGGAGGCCGCGCAAGCGCTCGTAAATGAAGTCCGGCAGCGCGGTAGCGTCGGGGTCGGTCAGGACACCTTCCTTGAAACCGGCGCGCGCGTCGGCGACGAGGTCGGCAAGGTCGAGCGGCAGCGGCGTTTCCATCAGGATGCGCAGAACGCCGAGCGCGGCGCGGCGCAGGCTGAACGGGTCCTTCTCGCCCGTCGGAAACTGTCCGATCCCGAAGAAACCGGCCAAGGCGTCGAGCCGATCGGCCAACGCGAGCACGCGCGCGGTGAAGGATTCCGGCAACGCGTCGCCCGAAAAGCGCGGCAGATAATGCGCCTCGATCGCGTCCGCCGTCTCGGCGTCCTCGCCGTCGTACAGCGCGTAATACCGCCCCATGACGCCCTGGAGTTCGGGGAACTCGCCGACCATGTCGGTGACGAGGTCGGCTTTCGCCAGACGCGCGGCGCGCATGACGGCTTCGACGCGCGCTTGCCCCGCGCCGAGGCGGACGGCGATTTTCCCGGAGAGCGCCTCCAGGCGCGCGACGCGGTCGAGCAAAGAGCCGAGGCGGTTGTGGTAGACGACGTTTTCGAGTTGCGGGACGCGCGAATCGAGCGTCGCGCGGCGGTCGCGGTCGAAGAAGAAACGCGCGTCGGCGAGGCGGGGGCGCACGACGCGCGCGTTCCCGCCGACGATGTATTTGGGGTCGGCGACTTCCATGTTCGAGACGATCAGGAATTTGTCGATGAGCCGACGCGACTCATTGAAGAGCGGGAAATACTTCTGGTTCCGCTGCATCGTCAGGATCAGGCATTCGTGCGGCACGTCGAGGAACTCCGACTCGAACGCGCCGACATAAACGATCGGCCATTCGACGAGCGCCGTCACTTCGTCGAGCAGCGCCCCGACAAGGTCGACCGTCGCGTCGAGTTCCTTCGCCTTTTCCGTCAGTTGCGCGGCGATCCGCTCGCGCCGCTCGGAAAAGTCCGCGATCACTTTTCCTTCGCGCCTCAATAGTTCAGCGTAATCGTCGGCACACGTGACGACGAGGTCGCCCTCGCGGCCCGCCTTCGAGAGAAAACGGTGCCCGCGCGTCCGATTGCCGCTCGAAAGTCCGAGCGCTTCGCCGGGAACGACGCGCTCGCCAAAGAGGAGCACGAGGCCGTGCGCCGGACGCACGAACGCGCGGTCGTCCGCCGCGCCCCAGCGCATGAGTTTCGGAATCGGCAACTTCCCGAGCGCGTCGGCGACGATTCCGCCGAGAAGGTCGTCGAGCCGCGCGCCCGCGACTTGCGCTTTGTAAAACAGGGTTTCGGCCTTGCCGTCCCCGCGCGTTTCAAAACCCGCGGCGTCGGCAAGCGAAGCCGATGCGGGCAATGGAGGCAAGGCGATACCGCGCGCTTCGAGTTTCTTTTTCAGCGCGGCCGTCGGCTGCCCGTCCGCGTCGAGGCCCACGGAAACCGGCATGAGCTTTTCTTCGACGACGCGGTCGGCGGCGCGATCGGAGACCTCGCGGACGAGCACGGCGAGGCGGCGCGGCGTGGCAAAGTACGCGGCATCGCCACCTCTCCGGACGAACCCGCCGCGTTCGAGCGCACCCACGACTTCGCGGCGGAAGGCTTCGCCCAGCCTTGAGAGCGCGGTCGGCGGCAATTCCTCGGTCAGGATTTCGACGAGCAGCGACGCGATCATTGTGCCCTCCCCTCTTCGGACGCCGCGCGGCACATCGGGAAGCCGAGCGCTTCGCGCGACGCGTAATACGACTTCGCCACTTCGCGCGCGAGCGCGCGAATGCGCCCGATATACGCCGCGCGCTCGGTCACCGAGATCGACCCGCGCGCGTCGAGCAGGTTGAAGCAATGCGAACACTTCATGACCTGTTCGTACGCGGGCAGCGCGAGCGAAAGTCCGATCAGCCTCCTCGCCTCGGACTCATGGTCGGCGAAATGGCGGAAGAGTATTTCGGCGTTGGAATGCTCGAAGTTGTATTTCGACTGTTCGACTTCGTTCTGATGGTAGACGTCGCCGTAGGTCAGGCGCGCGCCGTCGCGTTCCGACCAGACGAGGTCATACACGTTTTCGACGCCTTGCAGATACATCGCCAGACGTTCGAGACCGTAGGTGATCTCGCCGAGCACCGGCCTGCACGCAAGCGAACCGACTTCCTGAAAGTACGTGAACTGCGTGACTTCCATCCCGTCGAGCCAGACTTCCCACCCCAGGCCCCACGCGCCAAGCGTCGGCGACTCCCAGTCGTCCTCGACGAAGCGTGTGTCGTGCTCGGAAAGGTCAATCCCGAGCGCTTCGAGCGACTTTAAGTAAAGCTCCTGGATGTCGTCGGGCGAGGGTTTCAGGACGACCTGGAACTGATAATAGTGCTGCAAGCGGTTCGGGTTTTCACCGTAGCGGCCGTCCTTGGGGCGGCGCGACGGCTGGACGTACGCGGCGTTCCACGGCTCGGGCCCGATCGCGCGAAGAAAGGTCGCCGTGTGGAAAGTCCCCGCGCCGACTTCGATATCGTAGGGTTGAAGCAAGGCGCATCCGCGTTTTCCCCAGAAATGCTGGAGACGTAAAATGACTTCCTGGAAGTTCGGCATAAGGCGGGGCATCGAGGTTCAAAAGATGATTGTACTTTGAAAACCCGCCGCGCGCATGAAAGAGGCGCAGACGGCGCGCCGGCTAGAAAAACAGGGCTTCGAGCGCTTCTCCGGGGCTTGGCGCGCGCATGAAGGCTTCGCCGACGAGGAAGGCGGCGATGCCGGCGTCACGCATTCGGCGCACGTCGGAGGGCGTCCGGATTCCGCTCTCGGTCACGGCGAGACGGTCGGGAGGGAGCGACGGCAAAAGGTCGATCGTCGTTTGCAGATCGACGCAAAAGCTCCGCAAGTCGCGGTTGTTGATCCCGATCAGCGGCGTTTCGAGGCGCAGCGCGGCGTCGATCTCTTCCTGCCCGTGTGTTTCGACGAGAACGTCGAGGCCGAAGCCGCGCGCCTCGGCTTCGAGCGCTTCGAGCGATTCAAGGTCGAGCGCGGCGGCGATCAAGAGGACGGCGTCGGCGCCCATCGCGCGCGCTTCGGCGATCTGGTAAGCGTCGACGATGAAGTCCTTGCGAAGGACGGGGAGCGCGCACGCGGCGCGCGCGGCGCGAAGAAAGTCCGGCGCGCCCTGGAAAAAGGGTCGGTCGGTCAGTACCGAGAGACACGCCGCGCCGTGCGCCTCGAAATCCGCCGCGATTCCGGCCGGGTCGAAATCGGCGCGCAGAACCCCTTTCGACGGGCTCGCCTTTTTGATTTCGGCGATCACGGCCGAGCGGGACGCGGCGACTTCGCGGCGGAGCGCGCGGAGAAAGCCGCGCGGCGGCGGCTGTTTCCGCGCTTCTTCGCGAAGCGCTTCCACGGGTGTGCGCGCCTTGGCCGCCGCGACCTCTTCGCGCTTGGCGTCCAGAATGCGTTTCAGAACGTCGGGGAGCGTCATCTTCCCGCGAGGCGCCGCGTGCATTGCACGAATTCGTCGAGCTTGGCGCGCGCGGCGCCGCAGGCGACGGCTTCGCGCGCCCTTGCGATTCCCTCGCCGATCGTTTCGACGACGTTCGCCGCGTAAAGCGCGACCCCCGCGTTGAAAACGACGATTTCGAGCGCCGTGCTCGGCACGTTGTCGAGCGCCGAGAGCAGTTTGGCTTTCGATTCCTCCGCGCTCCCGACGCGCAGCGAGCGGTTCGACGCCATCGCGAGCCCGAAGTCTTCGGGATGGATTTCGTATTCGGTGACGACGCCGTCTTTGAGTTCGCCGACCATCGTCGCCGCGCCGAGCGAAACTTCGTCCATGCCGTCCTTGCCATAGACGACGAGGACGTGTTCCGCGCCGAGACGCTCCATGACGCGCACGAGGATCCCGACGAGGTCGGGGTGAAATACGCCGAGCAGCGAATTCGGCGCGCCCGCCGGGTTGATCAGCGGCCCCAGGATGTTGAACAGCGTCCGAACGCCCATTTCACGCCGGATCGGCGCGACGTTTTTCATCGCGATATGATGGTTGGGGGCGTACATGAAGCCGATCCCGGTCGCGTCGAGGCATTCGGCGACCTGATTCGGCGTCAGGTCGATGTCGGCGCCGAGCGCTTCGAGCGCGTCGGCGCTGCCCGAAGTCGACGACACGCTGCGGCCCCCGTGTTTTGCGACGCGCGCTCCGGCGGCGGCGGCGATGAACATCGACGCCGTCGAGATGTTGAAGCTGAACGCGCCGTCGCCGCCGGTGCCGACGATGTCGACGAAATTCCGTTTGTCGGCGATTTCGACGCGCGCCGACATTTCGCGCATGACGCGCGCGGCCGCCGTGATTTCACCGACCGTTTCTTTCTTGACCCGAAGGCCGGTAACGATCGCCGCGACCATCAGCGGCGAGATTTCGGCGCGCATGATCTGGCGCATCAATTCGAGCATTTCGTCATGAAAAATCTCACGGTGCTCGATGACGCGCACGAGCGCTTCCTGCGGCGTAATCGCCATTGATCCCTCCTTGTTTTCTCCGGCGGACGAGCGCCGGAACGAATTCACTTCACTTCAAAACCACCCCGCGCCGGCTTCGTCTTCCGGGTTCTCCGCTTCACCGGCGGTTCATTCCTTTTCCAGTTCGTCCCTTCCTTTGTCGACTTCGCCTTGCGGCACGTAAGTACTGTCTGCGGCTCGGCATCAAAGCATGAACGAACTGGAAAAGGAATCCGTTCGATCCACAGCCCGCGCCTCAAGGGTTAAAGGCACTGTATTTACGCTTCACGCGTTTCAATTTTCAATTTCGCCAGTTCGGCACGCAGCGCGCCGATGATCGAATCGTAACGGTGCGTGTCGTCCGCGCTCCCCGCGCCGAAGACCGCCGAACCCGCGACGAAGGTGTCGGCGCCCGCGCGCGCGATTTCGGCGATGTTCGAGACTTTCACGCCGCCGTCACTCTCGAGCCGAATCTCGCGCCCCGTCTCGCGCGTGTAGGCGTCGAGCTTCGCGCGCGCTTCCGCGAGCTTTTTCAGGGTCGACGCGATGAAGGTCTGCCCGCCGAAGCCCGGATTGACGCTCATCAGGAGGACGAGGTCGACGCGGTCGATTTCGTAATCCAGAACGTCAAGCGGCGTCGCGGGGTTGAAAACGAGTCCGGCGCGGCAACCCAAACTGCGGATCAGCGCGAGGCTGCGGTCGACGTGCCGCGACGCTTCGGGATGGAAGGTGATGAGGTCGGCGCCGGCTTCGGCGAAGTCGGCGATGAGGGCGTCGACCGGCTCGACCATCAGGTGTACGTCGATCGGCGCGCGCGTCAGCGGGCGGATCGCCTTGCAGACCATCGGCCCGACCGTCAGATTGGGGACGTAGTGACCGTCCATGACGTCGAAGTGGATCCAGTCCGCCCCGGAAGCGAGAACGTCGGTGACTTCTTGCCCGAGCCGGGTAAAGTCGGCTGAAAGGAGGCTGGGCGCGATGAGAAACATGAGCTGGGTTCGGAAATAAAGGAGGATTCTAACCCGAAACCTCGGCGCGTCCGTACATCTCGAAATGGAATTATGCGCGATTATGCACCCTTCGCGCGCTCATTGCGGTTCGAATCGCTATAATGAAATTTTTTTGATTCTTGTTTTTTCATGGCGGGATTTTTTCTGAACCGATTTCGGAGTTTTGGGGCGCTCGCGTGTTGCGTCGGCTTTTTGGCGGCGCCGGCGCGCGCCGAACTCGTCATCGAAATCACGGGCGCGGGCGCGAGTCGCCTTCCGATCGCGGTCACCGATTTTGCCGGCGAGGCCGAGTCCGCGCGTCTGGTCGCATCGGTCGTCCGGGGAGACCTCGAACGCACGGGGATGTTCAACATGCTCGCCGCCCCCGGCGTCGCGATGGACGAATCCTCGGCGCCCAACTACGCCGACTGGAAGTACCGTGGCGCGGACGCGCTCGTCGCCGGCAGCGTCGCGCCGAGCGCCGACGGGCGCCAGGAGGCGCGCTTTCGGCTTTACGACATCAACCGGGGGCTTCCGCTGGTCGGGTCGGCCTACCTCGCGTCGAAGCCGCTCCTGCGCCTCGCGGGGCACCGCATTTCCGACGCGATCTACGAAAAACTGCTCGGCGAACCGGGGGTCTTCTCGACGCGCATCGCGTTTGTCGTCAAGAACGCCTCGAAGAGTTACGAACTGCACATCGCCGACGCCGACGGTCAAAACGAGCAGACGGCGCTACGCTCGAAGGAGCCGATCATTTCGCCCGCGTGGTCGCCCGACGGAGCACGGCTCGCCTACGTTTCGTTTGAAAACAAAAAGCCCGTCATCTACGTGCATTCGCTCGCGACGGGTAAACGCGCCGTCGTCGCCAACTTCAAGGGGTCGAATTCGGCGCCCGCGTGGGCGCCCGACGGCGCACGGCTCGCCGTCGTTCTGTCGAGGGACGGCGGGTCGCAGATTTTCACGATCAACGCCGACGGGTCGAACGCGCGGCGCGTGAGCACGGCGAACAGCATCAACACCGAGCCGTTTTTTTCTCCCGACGGGCGCTTCCTGTATTTCACTTCCGACCGGGGCGGGAGTCCGCAGATCTATCGCGCCGGCGCCAGCGGCGGCGACGCGCGGCGCGTCACCTTCGAGGGGAATTACAACGTATCGCCGCGCGTCTCTCCCGACGGCAAGAAACTGGCGTTCATCACGCGCAGGGAAGGCGCTTTCCGCCTTGCCGTCTTGGACCTCGAAAACGGGCAGACGCAGATTCTGACCGATTCGTACAAGGACGAATCGCCTTCTTTCGCCCCCAACGGCCGCATGATTCTGATCGCGACGGAAACACGGGGGCGCGGCGTCCTCTCCGCCGTGTCGATCGACGGTCGCGTCAGGCAACGCCTCTCGATCTCGGCCGCCGACGTCCGCGAACCCGCGTGGGGACCCTTCCAACGCTAAGCGCGCGGGAAAACCATGTTTCGATCCATGCCCTCCATCCCGAACCCCGGCGAAGCCGCACGGGAGGGAAACCATTCAACCGGAGTGAGTTTTTCATGAATATACGATTTGCCTTCCTTTTGCCGCTGGCTCTTTTGCTGGCCGGATGCCCTTCGACCCCCAGCGGTCCCGAACAGCCCGACGCGCCGATCGAGACGCGCGTTCCCACCGTGAACGCGGGGTCGGTCGATGGTCGGGACCTGCCCAACGAATTGAGAGACCCGAAAAACCTCCTGTCGCAGCGCAGCGTTTATTTCGACTACAACAGCTTCGAAGTCAAGCGCGAGTATCAGGAACTCGTTTCGGCGCACGCGCGCTTTCTGGTGGCGAACCGGCAGCACAGGATTCTGGTGCAGGGCCACACTGACGAGCGCGGCAGCCGCGAATACAACCTCGCGCTCGGACAAAAGCGCGCCGACGCGGTTCGCAGGGTGCTCACCGTCCTCGGCGTTCAGGAAGAGCAGATCGAAGCCGTGAGCCTCGGCGAAGAAAAGCCGAAGAACGAGGGACACGACGAGCTTGCGTGGGCCGAAAACCGCCGCGGTGACATCCTTTACAGGGGAGAATACTGAAAATGCCGTCGCCTCGCGTACTCCTCCTCGCGTTTTTTCTCGTCGTATCCGGCGTCCCGGAAGCGCGCGCGGGTCTCTTCGACGACGACGAGGCGCGCGAACAGGTTCAAAAGCTCTCGAAGCAACTCGACGAGTGGGTCGATACCGTGACCAAGGCGCAGATCGACCTGATCAGTCAGCTTCAATCCTTGCGCGAGGAGAACGCCAAGCTGCGCGGACAGGTCGAACTTTTGAGCTTCGAACTCGAAGCCGAGAAGAAACGCCAGCAGGACTTCTACGTCGACCTCGACGCGCGGCTCCGCAAATTCGAGCCGCAGGCCCCCGACTCGCCGGACGCCCCCGCCGCCGAAGGGAGGCCGGCGGCGACCGCCGAGGCGCACGATTATGAAACGGCGCTCAAGTATTTTCAGGGCGGAAAGCTCAAGGAAGCGTCGAGGGCGCTCGAATCCTTCGGGAAGCGCTACCCCAACAGCGCGTTGCTTCCCGACGCGCGCTACTGGCTCGGCAACGCCTATTATTCGCTGAACAACTGCAAAAAATCGATCGAGACGCACAAACAGTTCGCCGCGAGATGGCCGCAACACGCCAAATCGCCCGACGCGCTTCTCAGCGTTGCCGCGTGCCAGCAGGAGGCGGGCGACGCGAAGAACGCGAAGGCGACGCTCGAAGCCCTCGTGAGCCAATACCCGTCGAGTTCGGCCGCTGCGACGGCGAAGCAGCGGATGGGCCAATAGCCTCTGTCAGGCCTTGCCGGACGCAGCCTGAAGCTCCAAAAGCCCGGATAATGAAAAACCCTGCGGCGCTTGTCCGGCGCGGCGCGGCGCGGACGCTGAAGGTCAGCGAGATTTTCCATTCGCTGCAGGGCGAGTCGACGCGCGCCGGCTTGCCGACGGTCTTCATCCGTCTCGCGGGCTGCCCCCTGCGTTGCGTCTGGTGCGACACGCGCACCGCGTTTTCGGGCGGTACACGAATTGATCTCGCCGACATTCTCGCGCGCGTCGGCGAGTACGCGACGCGCTTTGTCTGCGTGACTGGCGGCGAACCGCTCGCGCAGCCGGAATGCCTGACGCTGCTCACCGACCTGTGCGACGCGGGCTACGACGTTTCGCTCGAAACCTCCGGCGCGCTCGACATTTCCTCCGTCGACCCGCGCGTCTCGCGCGTCGTCGACCTCAAGGCGCCGGGTTCGGGCGAGTCCGAAAAAAATCACTGGCCGAACGTCGAGGCGCTCAGGGCGAACGACGAAGTGAAATTCGTCCTCGCACACCGCGCCGATTACGAATGGGCGCGCCGGGTACTCGCCGAACACCGGCTCGACGCGCGTTGCGCCGTCCTCTTTTCCGCCGTCGGCGGCGCGCTCCCGAATGCGTCCCTCGCGGACTGGATTCTTGAAGACCGGCTCCCCGTCCGCTTTCAAATCCAACTCCATAAAGCGCTCTGGCCGGACTGCGCGGGAAAATAATGAAACGAAAAGGACTCGATTGAACGCCAACAACGCCTCACCCACGCCGCCGCGCGCGGTCATCCTGCTCTCCGGCGGTCTCGATTCGGCGACGGCTCTGGCCGTCGCGCGCGCGTCAGGCTTCGACTGCCGCTGCCTCTCGTTCAACTACGGGCAGCGCCACGGCGCCGAACTCGAAGCGGCCAGACGCGTCGCCGCGTCGCTCGGCGCGCGCGAGCACCGGATACTCGATCTTCCGCTGCGGAACTTCGGCGGGTCGGCGCTGACCGACGACGCGATCGACGTTCCGACGAGCGGAGTCGGCCCCGGCATCCCGAATACCTACGTCCCGGCGCGCAATACGATCCTGCTTTCGCTCGCGCTCGCGTGGGCGGAAGTCCTGGGGAGTCTCGATATCTTCATCGGCGTCAACGCGGTCGATTATTCGGGCTACCCCGATTGTCGGCCCGAATACATCGCGGCCTTCGAAGCGATGGCCAACCTCGCGACGAAGTCCGGCGTCGAAGGCCGGCGGCTGAAAATCCACGCGCCGCTCCTCGACCTCTCGAAAGCCGAAATCGTCCGCCTCGGGCAATCGCTGGGCGTCGATTACGCGCTGACGGTCTCGTGCTACCAAGCCGACGCCGAAGGCCGCGCCTGCGGCGTCTGCGATTCGTGCCGCCTGCGGCGCGAAGGCTTCCTCGGTGCCGGTGTCCCCGACCCGACGAGCTATCAGGTATCAGGAATCAGGAAACAGGAATCAGATCAGTCAGCGGCGGCGTTGCCGCCAGAGTGACGAAACCCCACCAGCATAGGTTGGGGTGAGCGCAGCGATGCCCAACGTTCCGCAGCGTGCATAGGTTGGGGTGAGCGCAGCGATGCCCAACACCTCGCTTGCGCGAAGCGCAAGCCACTTCAGGGATCAGGGTTCAGAGGACAGAAGACTGAGGACAGAGGACAGATCAGTTAGGGCGGCTTCGCCGCCGGAGAAAAATCCACGAGGCGAGCAAGATGCCCACACTCCCAGAGTGCATAGGTTGGGGTGAGCGCAGCGATGCCCAACGTCTCGCAGCGTACATAGGTGGGGGTGAGCGCAGCGAGGCCCAACGTTTCGCCGCGTGCATAGGTTGGGGTGAGCGCAGCGATGCCCAACATCTCGCTTGCGCGAAGCGCAAGCCACTTCAGGATCAGAAGACAAGAACCGCGAAAAGCGCGAAAAAGTAAATGCAGACTTTTCGCGTCTTTCGCGTTTTTCGCGGTTGAAATCGGTTTTTATCGGATCCTTGATATGCGCATACGGAATCGTTGGGCTTCGTTCCTCAGCCCAACCTATACCGCCGAGAACGGAGCGGAAACCCATACGCTTGCGGAATCGTTGGGGTTCGCTGCGCTCACCACCAACCTATACCGCCGATGGGCACGGCACACCGTGCCCCTACAAATACACTCGCGTCTTTCGCGCCATTCGCGGGTGAAATCGGTTTTTATCGGATCCATGATAT
>JAISDL010000185.1 GCA_031264825.1 Accumulibacter sp.
CAGCCTCGCCTCTCGAAATTTCTCATCGACAAGGGCGCCGACCCGAAAAGCCGCGACCTGAGCGGAAAAACCCCGCTCTTCTACGCAAAAAGGAACAGCCACCCGCAGACCGCCGCGCTGTTGCAAAAAGCCGGGGGCGTTGACTGAATCTGACCGCCCTCGCGCGCGGCGCGTAAAATATGCGTTTTTGGGGAAAGAAAAAACATGAACGTCCTGCTGATCAACGGAAGTCCCCATCCCAAGGGATGCACGCACACCGCTCTTTCCGAAATCGAAAAGGTCTTGCAACGTCACAAGATAGAAACGACGCGCTTTCATATCGGCAGAAAGGCGATCCACGGTTGCATCGCGTGCAGGAAATGCCAGAAAACGGGAAAATGCGTTTTCCAGGACAACGCGAACGTCTGCGCCGACCTGATACGCAAGGCCGACGCTCTCGTCGTCGGCTCTCCGGTCTACTACGCCTCGGCCAACGGCGCGCTCTGCGCTCTGCTCGACCGGGTTTTTTTCTCGGCGGGACAGGATTTCAGAAACAAGCCCGCCGCTGCAATCGTCAGTTGCCGTCGTGGGGGCGCGAGCGCCGCGTTCGACCGCCTGAACAAATACTTCACGATTTCCGAAATGCCCGTGGTCTCATCGCAATACTGGAACTCCGTCCACGGCAACACCCCGGAAGAAGTCGCCCAGGACGCCGAGGGTATGCAGGTCATGCGGACGCTCGGAAGGAATATGGCCGCGCTGCTCGAAAATCTGAAGACCGGAAAGTCGAAAATCCCGTCGGAAAAGCGCGAAGCGCGCGTCATGACGAATTTCATACGGTGAAGGAAGCGGGCAAGCGGTTTGGAACACGAACCCGCCCTTGCGTACGGAAGAAGAAAGGTCAACTCACACCGGGTGCGTTTTCAACCATTCTCGCATGGTGTCATTGACCCGCGTCTGCCAACCTTGACCCGTGGCTTTCAGATGGAGAAGCACATCCAGGTCGAAACGGGTCGTCGTTGGTGTTTTCCGCGCGCACGTTTTTCACCCACCGCGTTCATTTTCCGAACAGACGGCTGAAAAATCCCTTTTTCGGCTTGTCTTCCGATTCGCCGTTCGCTTGACCGGCCTTGCTCATTTCAATTGCCTCGGCAATCTGTCGAGCGGCGATCTCGCTGTAAAGCAAGGGGCCTTCGGTATCGCAATGATAGAGATTGGAATACGAGACCGAAGCATTGAGGTCGAGCGGATTCGGCTCGACGACCTCGGTCGCTTCGAGGATGCCAAAGCCCCCGTCCTTTGCAAAATTCAGCGCTTTCAAAAAGACGGCGATATTCCCTTCGGAAAAAACTCCGTCGAGCGCCGCCTTGAGCGTTTCGTCCTTTTCATAGTCCTCGATCAAGGGAGCGACCTGTTCGGGCGGAATATAGACGCCGCCGCAATAGTTTTCGATGATTTGGTCATGAACGCGCATCCCAGGCTCGCGCCCGAGGATGTCCTTCCACGGCTTGAGGTATTTTTTGTATTCGGGTTTTTGCTCGATCAGGAAAGTAAACGCGCTCCCCCTCGTATAGAAATAGGTCCGAAAAAAACCCTGGACGACGGCGACGCGGAACGAGTGCGTCACGTCGAAGACCTCGGACGCGTCGATTTCGCGCCCTGAACGTATGACCTCCCTGTATTTTTCCCGATAAAAATCGTCGATGTCATGCTCGCGCGCAAGCACGTCGATCTTTTTGTCATCGCTCATCGCGTCGAAATACCATTCGCGTATCTCGTTCTCGTTGATCGGATGAAAACTGACGTCGAATCCCATAACCCCTCCTTGTCATTCCTTTTTCAGACCGCCATACCCCGCTCTGCTCTCCCTTATTCATGCGAAGGCGGAACGTTGGGCTGCGCTCCGCTTAGCCCAACCTATGATTCAGGGATCAGATGTCAGGGATCAGAAGAAAACCGATCGGTGTTTCAAAGTTCTTTCTCCGGCGGCAAAGCCGTCGCTAACTGATCTGATCCCTGTCATCTGATTCCTGATCCCTGAATCACCCGACCCACTTCCTCGCCGAGCGGAACATCCGCATCCACGGCGAGTCCTCGCCCCATTCGTCGGGGTGCCACGACATTTGCACCGTCCTGAAAACGCGCTCCGGGTGCGGCATCATGATCGTGAAGCGCCCGTCGGGCGTCGTCACCCCCGTAACGCCGTCCGGCGAGCCGTTCGGATTGTACGGGTAGGCTTCGGTCGGGCGCCCCGCGTTGTCGATGTAGCGCATCGCCACGAGCGCGGGCTCTATGCCCGAATCGAAGACGGCGCGACCTTCACCGTGCGAGACGGCGACCGGCAGGCGGCTTCCCGCCATCCCGTCGAAAAACAGGGAAGGCGATTTTGGGAGTTCGACCATCGCAAAACGCGCTTCGAACTGCTCGACCACGTTGCGCGTAAAGTTTGGCCAGGCTTCGGCGCCCGGTATCAGCGATTTCAACGCGCTCATCATCTGGCAGCCGTTGCAGACGCCGAGCGCAAAGCTCGTCTCACGCGCGAAAAAGGCCGAAAACTCGTCGCGCGCGCGCGGGTTGAAAAGGATCGTCCGCGCCCAGCCTTTTCCCGCGCCGAGCACGTCGCCGTAGGAAAAACCGCCGCACGCGATGACTCCGACGAAATTCGAGAGCGAAACGCGCCCGGAGAGAATGTCGCTCATGTGGACGTCGACGGCGGAAAAACCGGCGCGGTCGAAGGCTGCGGCCATTTCCACGTGTCCGTTGACGCCCTGTTCGCGCAGGATCGCCAGCTTGGGACGCGCGCCGCGCGCGACGAAGGGCGCCGCGACGTCGGTCGCATCGAAGCTCAAGACCGCTGACAGACCGGTATCCGACGCGTCCAGAATGCGGTCGTACTCCTGTTGCGCGCATTCGGGGTTGTCGCGTAGCGATTGCATGTGGAACGACGTTTCCGACCACGCGCGCTGAAGTTCGACGCGCTTTTCGGAGAAAAGCGTCGCGCCTTTGAAAACGATGTGGAATTCGTCGGAATCCTTCGGCGTTTCGGGGACGCCGACGGTGAAGAAATCGAGCGCCGCGCTCCGGAGGCGGGACGCGACGCGCTCGCGGTCGGCGGAGCGGATTTGCAGAACCGCGCCGAGTTCTTCGTTGAAGAGAACGCGCAGCACACTTTCATGCGACGAGATACCGCGCGCCGCCGCGTCGATGTCGAGTTCCAGACCACAATGCGACGCGAAGGCCATCTCGGCGAGCGCGGTGAAAAGCCCGCCGTCCGAACGGTCGTGGTAGGCCAGTACAAGACCGTCTTTTACGAGCGCCTGAATCGCGTGAAAAAAAGCGCAAAGGCGTTCGGGGTCGTCGACGTCGGGCGCGTCGACGCCGGTCGCGCCGTAGACCTGCGCGAGCGCCGACGCGCCGATGCGGTCGCGCCCGTAGCCCAAATCGACGACGATGAGTTCGGTTTCTCCCGCGTCCAGACGCAGTTGCGGCGTCAGCGTACGGCGCGCGTCGCTCACTTTGGCGAACGCGCTGACGATCAATGAGAGCGGCGATACGACCTGCTTTTGCTCGCCGGCGTCGTTCCACGCCGTACGCATCGAGAGCGAATCCTTTCCAACCGGGATCGATACGCCGATCCGCTGGCAGAGTTTGGAAACGGCTTCCACGGTGTCGAAGAGACGCGCGTCCTCGCCGGGGAATCCGGCGGCGGCCATCCAGTTGGCCGAAAGTTTCACGTCGCCGATCTTTTCGATCCGCGCCGCGGCGATGTTCGTCAGCGCTTCGCCAACCGCCATGCGCCCCGACGCCGGCGCGTCGAGGACCGCGAGCGGTGTCCGCTCGCCGATCGCGAAGGCTTCGCCAAGCAGGGTGCGAAAGCCGAGGGTCGTCACCGCGACGTCGGCGACAGGCGTCTGCCAGGGGCCGACCATCTGGTCGCGCGCCGTCAGGCCGCCGACGCTGCGGTCACCGATCGTGATCAGGAAGGTCTTGTCGGACACAGCGGGAAGACGCAGTACCCGGTACGCCGCTTCCGCAAGGTCGATGGCCGCAAGGTCGAAAGGCGTAAGGTTTGGGGACACGCGATCCGCGCGGCGTACCATGCGCGGCGGTTTGCCGAGTAGCGCGTCCATCTCCATATCGACCGGCGCGTTGCCGTAGTGCCGGTCGGTCACGCGCAAGCGTCTGTCGCTTTGCGCGACGCCGACGACGGTAAACGGGCAGCGCTCGCGCGCGCAGATTTCCCGGAACTCCGGCAAGCGCGAAGGCGGTATCGCAAGGACGTAACGCTCCTGCGCTTCGTTGCACCAGACTTCGAGCGGCGACATGCCGGGTTCTTCGGTTTTTATTTCGCGCAGTTCGAAGCTCGCGCCGCTCCCCGCGCCGTGGGCGAGTTCCGGGAACGCGTTCGAAAGCCCGCCCGCGCCGACGTCGTGAATCGAAAGGATCGGATTGCCCTCCCCCGGCTTCGAAGCGTCGCCGACCGGCGCGCCCATCTGACGGCAACGATCGATCACTTCCTGCGCGCGCCGCTGGATTTCGGGGTTACCGCGCTGGACCGAAGCAAAATCGAGGTCCGCGTCGTTGCTGCCGGTCGCCATCGAACTCGCCGCGCCGCCGCCCAGACCGATCAGCATTCCGGGGCCGCCCAACTGGATCAGCAGCGTCCCCGGCGGAAAAACCGTCGCCTTGTACGACTGGCACTCTGGAACGTTGCCGACGCCGCCCGCGACCATGATCGGCTTGTGGTAGGCGCGCACAAGCGCGTCTTTGCCTCCCCCGACGCGCTGCTCGTAAGTACGGAAGTAACCCGCCAGGTTCGGGCGACCGAATTCGTTGTTGAACGCCGCCGCGCCGATCGGCCCGTCGAGCATGATTTCGAGCGCCGACGCGATGCGCGACGGGCGTCCGTACGCCGCCGTCGCGTTCTCCCACGGGCGTTCCGCGTCGGGCAAACGGAGGTTGGAAACCGAAAAACCGCAGAGGCCGGCCTTGGGTTTCGCGCCGCGCCCCGTCGACCCTTCGTCGCGGATTTCGCCGCCGGAACCCGTCGCCGCGCCGGGGAAGGGCGAAATCGCCGTCGGGTGATTATGCGTTTCAACCTTCGCCAGGATATGCGTCGTCTCGTCACTCCAGCCATAGACGCCGTTTTCGCGCGGATGGAAACATTCGGCCGCCGCGCCCTCGAAAACCGACGAATTGTCGGAGTAAACGACGACGTTGCCTTCGGGATGCGCCGCGTGTGTCTCACGGATCATCCCGAAGAGCGTTTCCTCGCGCGGCTCGCCGTCGACGACCCACGACGCGTTGAATATCTTGTGCCGGCAATGCTCGGAATTCGCCTGCGCGAACATCATCAGTTCGACGTCGGTCGGATTGCGCTTCGCGCGCGTGCTGAAAACGTCGACGAGGTAATCGATTTCGTCTTCCGACAGCGCAAGCCCTAGGCGCGTGTTCGCGTCCACGAGCGAAGCGCGCCCACCCGAAACGACGTCGATCGAGCGCATCGGCGTCGGCGAAAAATGCCGGAAAAGCGCTTCGGCGTCTTCAAAACGACCGAGGACCGTCTCGGTCATCCGGTCGTGGAGAATCGACGCGGCGCGTTGCCGCGTTTCACCCGCCGTGCCTTCAATACGGTAGGCGACACCGCGCTCGATGCGTTCGACGGCATCGATCCCGCAGTTCCATGCGATGTCGGTCGCTTTGGACGACCATGGCGAGATTGTCCCGATCCTCGGGACAACCCAGAACAGCTCGCCGGATTCGGGCGCCGACCCCGGGTTCTTCTCTTCTTCGAGGAGCGCCGACAACTGCGCACGCCCGCGCTCGTCGAGCGGAGACGCGAGTTTCACGATGTGCCAATAATCTGCGGAAACGACGCGCGCGTCCGGGAGCGCCGACTGGAGCCGACGCTGCAAGCCCTGAAGACGAAAAACGGAAAAAGCGGGCGCGCCGCGCAGGAAGAGAAAATCGCCCATGATCGAAAGGCCACGGAAAAAACAATCGGTTATTATAGCCGAACGACCTTCGTCCGCCGGCGTGTAGAAAAAGCTCACCGGCAAAAGCGCCGATGGGAAGCGCAGGGAAAGCGCGCTAAACTCCAAGGGGAGATTCTCGCACGGCGGGGATGGAATCAGCGCAAAAGGAAACGCAATGGCTGCCACCAATTTCAAAACCGAAAACAACACCTTCCGCAAGTTGATCGGCAACGGTCTCACTTACCGCATTCCGCGCTTCCAGCGTGATTACAGTTGGACGAGCGAGGAATGGGAAGATTTGTGGATGGATATCGGCGCTCTGGGACCCGATCGAGAAGCCGCCCACTATATGGGTTATCTGGTTCTGCAATCTCCCGATGACAAGAATTTCGACGTGATCGACGGTCAGCAGCGCATGACGACAATCAGTCTCATCGTTCTCGCTGTGCTCAAGAACCTTCGGCGTCTCGTCGATTCGGGGGTCGACGCCGACGCGAACACGCGTCGCATCGATCAAATCATGCAGACCTACGTCGGATATCTCGACCCCGTGACCCTCGTCGCCCGCCCAAAACTCACGCTCAACCGCAACAACAACGATTATTTTCAGAACCATCTGGTTCCCTTGACCCAGCTTCCGCAAAGAGGCTTGCGCGCATCCGAGCGTTTGTTGCGTAATGCCTTCGAATGGTTCGACAAACAGGTTTCGGATTATTTGAAGTCGTCGGGCAACGGCGACGACGGGAGGCGGCTTGCCCAATTGGTCGAAGACATCAGCGACCGGTTGTTTTTCACGGTCATCACCGTGACCGACGAACTCAACGCCTACAAGGTTTTCGAGACGCTCAACGCTCGTGGCGTGCGGCTCTCCGCCACAGATCTACTGAAAAATCATCTGTTTTCCGTGCTCGACCAGGGAGGTGAAACCGACCACGAACTGCGGAATCTCGAAGATCGCTGGGAATCGATCGTCGGACGACTGCAAGCCGAAAAATTCACGGATTTTCTGCGTGTGCATTGGAACAGCCGTCACACTTTCGCGCGGCAAGCGGATCTGTTCAAAACGATCCGCTCGCGCGTATCGACGCGGGAATCGGTTTTCCAACTGTTGCGCAATATGGAAGAAGACCTCGATACCTATTTATCTTTATCGTCGCCTGAGACCTCGGAGTGGCCGGAAAACGACAAGCACTTGGCCGGAACCCTCAAGACTTTCCGCGTGAAACAGCCTTTTCCTCTCCTGCTCGCGGCGAAGCGCGTCTTCAATGCGGAGGATTTCACGGGCTTGTTGCGAAGCGCGGTCGTCATTTCGATGCGTTACAACGTCATCTGCACTTACAGCACGGGTGAGCAAGAACGCACCTACAATGCCGTGGCGGAACGTATCGCCAGGAAAGAACTGACGACGCTCGCGCCGGTTTTGACGGCGATGCGCAGCATTTATCCGAACGATCGCAGCTTCCGGGCGGCTTTTGGCGAAAAAGTCATCCGTACGAAGGACTCGCGCAACAATCAGGTCGTTCGCTTCATTTTGTGCGCGCTGGAAAGGCATCTCTTCCATCGCGATCTGGACTTTCACAGCGGCGCCATCAGCGTCGAGCACATATTGCCGCAAAACGCGCCGGACGATTGGGGCGGGTTTTCCAGCGACGAGGCCGACACCTTGGTCTATCGGATCGGCAATATGACCTTGCTGCAAGCGCGCGCCAATCGCGAGCTTGGGGTATACGCTTACCCCGACAAACGGCCGTCTTACCAGCAAAGCGACTTCGGCATCACGCGCAAGCTTGCGGAGGAAAACACCGAATGGACACCCGAACGGATCGCTTCCCGGCAAGCATGGATGGCCGCCCAAGCCGCTTCCATCTGGCGAATTCCACAACTCGATTGACGTTTGAATCTCAAATCATGATTGACTGAATCCCGAACCCCACCCCGAGACTCTCCATGATTCCACTCTACCGTTCCGGTGAATTGCGAAAAATCGAGTCGCTCGCGTCCTCAGACCCCCTGATGGAGCGCGCCGGCGCGGCAGCGGCCGAACTCGCGGCGCAGATAGCCGATCCACGCGGCGCGGCGATCCTGATTCTCGCCGGACCGGGCAATAACGGCGGAGACGCTTTTGTGACGGCCCGACTCCTGCGCGAAGGGTTTTTCGACGTGCGCGTCGTCTTCATCGGCTCGCCCGACAAGCTGCCCGGGGACGCCGCCGACGCTTTCCGTCGCTTTGTCGACGCCGGCGGCGTCTATCTTTCCGAAATTCCCGAAAAGCTCCGCTGGTCGCTGATCGTCGACGGCGTGTTCGGAATCGGATTGAAACGCGAAATATCGGGCGCGTACGCCGATCTGATACACCGTGCCAACGCGCTGGCCAAGCGCGACGCGTGTCCGCTGCTCGCGCTCGACTGCCCGAGCGGACTCGACGCGGATACCGGCGCACAGCGCGGCCCGACGGTCGCCGCGACGCACACGATCAGCTTCATCGCGCACAAACCCGGCTTGTTCACGCTGGACGGCCCCGATCGATGCGGTCGCGTCTTGCTCGCGCCGCTCGGCATCGACGCCGCATCGCTCGTCGCGCCTCCGGGCGAACTCGTCGCGCCGGAGGCATTCTCCGCCACCCTCAAACCCCGCCTGCACAATACGCACAAGGGGAATTACGGCAGCGTCGGCGTGCTCGGCGGAAGCGACGGGATGGTCGGCGCCGCGTGGCTCACCGCCCGTGCGGCGCTCAAACTCGGCGCCGGACGCGTCTACCTCGGGCTGCTCGCGCA
>JAISDL010000204.1 GCA_031264825.1 Accumulibacter sp.
GTGTCGATGACGCGCGCGAACTCCGCCTGATCGGACGCGATCGGCAGGTCGCCCCCGACGGGGAATTCGATGACGGCGCTTTCGACGAGCTTCACGCGGCGGGTGATCTCTTCGGAGAGCGGGTCGCGCAAGTCGCGCATGTCGACCTGCTTGACCCCCGGCAGAAGGAGCGCCGCTTCGCGCGTGCGCGCGATCCAGGCCGCCGGCGCCGTGCCTTCGAAAATCAGCACGCCGTTCGTGTCGAGACGCATGCGCACGGTCTCGGGCAAGGAAAAGCTTTGTTCGGCGCGGCGCAGGATGATCGAACGATCGTGCGAAACGAAGGGCACCAGCTTGAACGTGAACAGCGACGGGTCGAGGCCCTTTTCGGACAATATCTGTTCCGGCGGGTGCGCGAGGTCGTCGCGGAAAGCGATGACCTCCCACGGCGAGCGGTCGAACAGCCCGTTGTTTTCCTGCACGTGGACGATCATCAGGCCGGGTTCCGTGCGCAGGACGGCGACCGCCCGGCGGTGCGCGCGCTGGTTCTTGACATGAGCGTAATACGCGGCGCCGCCGCCCGCGCCGATACAAAGCGCGATGAAAAGAGGCAGACACTTGCTCCAGAAGGGATGGGGGTTCGTCTCTTCCTGCACGTAGTGGGCGAGCATGCACGTTTCGAGCAGGCGCGTCGCGCCCGCGAAAGGCGCGTCGTCGCCCGTGAAAGCGTTCAACTCGTCCGAATACTCGATGAGCAGCATTTCCAGCGTTTCGCGCAATTTCTTGTGGAAGTCCGTCGGCGGTATGCCGCGCACGACGCAGGCGAGATAGGCCATCTGCGAGTGCTCGATGTGGATCGTGAATTCGCCCATCTGGAGGGTTTCGAGGTTGTAGTCGCCGCCCCCCGTAAAACAGTCTTTGACGAAGTCCTGGATCGCGGTGAGCATCGCGGAAACCATGTCCGCGTCCTGCGCGCCGACGCCTTCGTGGACGAGGTTCGACAGGACGAGCCCCGTCTCGCTATGGATGAAGAAGGCTTGCTCGACACGGTAGTCGAGCGTCCGCAAGAGGACGATTTCGCTGAAGGACTTGCCCGTCCGAAGGCCTTCCAGGCGCCAGCGAAGCCCTTTCCAGGAAAAAGCCATTTCCATGCTTTTTCCGAAGTCGGCCATCATCGAGCGGAAGGACTCGGCGATCGACTTGCGTATCGTCGGTCCCATCAGCGGATACAGAACATTGACGAAATCCGCTTTTCGCTTTTGCAGCGACGATTGCAAAATCTCGTCCACGACGGGTTCGAGCGCCGTATTCAGGCTGTCGTCGTTTTTTGAGCGCAGGAGGATCGCTTCGGAGAGAACGCCGCCGACCTTCTTCGCGTTATGGTGCGCGTCTTCGTAATTCGAACGCAACTTCTCGACGATTGCGATTTCACGGCCGAAAAGGAGCGAACGCAGGAGCGTGACTTCTTTATCTTTCGGCGCTTCGGGCATGCCCGCCCAGAAGGCGTCGTCCGCGCTTCTGTCAGTCGCCGCGACGGCGTCCGGCGCGGAGGCATCCCCCGCCCCGGGCGGGGTCTCCTGATGGCCTCCCGGCAAGGTCGGGTCGGGCGTGAAAGGTTCGGCAGTCATCGAAAAGCCGCGTCACACGGACTCAGGCGGCCGGACTTGCGTCCCCGGACGCGCTGTCCTGGCCGATCTGGAGCGGCCCCTCGTCGTCGAATTTGACGAGGATGTCGTTGCCCTGCCATTGGGCGAGCTTGATCGCCACTTCGGAGAGGAGGCCGGACAAGACGGAACGCGTCGTCATGTCGGTGCGAATCTGCGTCGAAATGACCGAAAGCGCGTTGATGGCGTCCTTGTATTTTTCGTCGACCTTGTCCGAAAGACGGCTGTTTTCCGTCATCAACAACTGCCGCAGGTCGCGCTCGACCGTGTCGAGAGTGCCCGACAGCGCCGTCATCCTGCGCTCGAATGCCTCTTCGCAGGCCGTGAGGTCCTTGGAGAGTCGCGTCAGCGCTTCTTCGCGCTCGCGGCTCTCGCGCGTCATCGCGTCGTCGCGTTCGCGCTTTTCATTCTTGAACGCCTCGTCGCGTTCGCGTTTTTCGTTTCTGAGCGCGTCGGCGTTTTCGCGCTGCGCGTCCTTCATCGCGGCGGCGCGCTCGTTTTTTTCTTCCTGCAGGCGATGGATCAGCGTGGAAACTTCGCTCTTCATGAAATTTTCCAGCGACTCAAAGCGGGTCTTCATGCCCTCGCGCAGGTCGGACAATTCGCGCAGGAAACGTTCTTCCTGCCGAACGAAGCGCTGTTCCATATCTTTGAGCTGCGTGCCCAGCAAGAGGTCGCGCACCTGTTCTATCGAATTCGTTTCGCCGGGATTCACCATGTTTTTTCTCCAATGACAGGACGCCGCCCGAAAAACGGCGCCCGAATTATCCGTGTTTCGACAGCGGCCGCCGCAATCTCCGCACATGCTGGGCCTTGGCTTCGCGCCGGTGGGGCTTTGCGACCGCGCAACTTTCGAATCGTCATGGATTGTACCATTGCAACCGCTTTTGCATCGATACGTCGTCACAGAATATAGACAAAAGAATGGCACCGGGTTTCAGTCGAAGTGAAACCGGTTTTCAAGAGAGGATGGCGCGCCCGAGACGATTCGAACGTCCGACCCCTGCCTTCGGAGGGCAGTACTCTATCCATCTGAGCTACGGGCGCGCAAGCCGTGCGAAGGATAGCCTTTTTACCCGCGCGCGTCCATCCCGGCGGCGCCTTGAAAATGGGGTGCCGCCGCATCAAGGCTACGGGCGGCTTTTCCAATCGTATATAATTCCCAAGACAATCTTTTAGCAACCCTTTGGAAACGACGACTCTAGCGACGGGAAAAACACCATGGACGACAATAAGGCAAAAGCACTGGCGGCGGCATTGGCACAGATCGAGAAACAGTTTGGCCGCGGTTCCATCATGCGGATGGGCGAAGGACGCGTCGAAAAGGATTTGCTGGTCGTGTCGACCGGTTCGCTGGGCCTCGACATCGCGCTGGGCGTCGGCGGTCTGCCGCGCGGCCGCGTCGTCGAAATCTACGGCCCGGAATCGTCGGGGAAAACGACGCTGACGCTCCAGGTGATCGCCGAGATGCAGAAACTCGGCGGAACGGCGGCGTTTATCGACGCCGAACACGCGCTCGACCCCGTCTATGCGCAGAAGCTCGGCGTCAAGCTCGACGACCTCCTGATTTCCCAGCCGGACACCGGCGAGCAGGCGCTCGAGATCGCCGACATGCTCGTGCGTTCCGGCAGCGTCGACGTCGTCGTCATCGACTCGGTCGCCGCACTGGTGCCGAAAGCCGAAATCGAGGGCGAAATGGGCGATTCGCTGCCGGGCCTGCACGCCCGCCTGATGAGTCAGGCGCTGCGTAAACTCACGGGGAACATCAACCGCACGAACACGCTCGTCATCTTCATCAACCAGCTTCGGATGAAGATCGGCGTCATGTTCGGCAACCCGGAAACGACGACCGGCGGCAACGCGCTGAAATTTTACGCGTCGGTGCGGCTCGACATCCGCCGGATCGGCGGCATCAAGAAGGGCGACGAGGTCATCGGTAACGAAACGCGGGTGAAAGTCGTCAAAAACAAGGTCGCTCCGCCTTTCCGCGAGGCGATCTTCGACATCATGTACGGCGAGGGGACTTCGCGCGAAGGCGAAATCATCGAACTCGGCGTCGCGCACAAGCTGGTCGACAAATCCGGCTCGTGGTACGCGTACAACGGCGAGAAAATCGGTCAGGGCAAGGACAACGTGCGCGAATACTTGAAGTCGCACCCGGACGTCGCCGTGGAAATCGAAGGGAGAATCCGCGCTGCGCTCAAGGTCCCGTCGCAAGCGCCCGCTTCGGACTGATGCCGGCGAAAACCAGCTTGCGCGAGCGTGCCTTGCGTCTTCTGTCGCTTCGGGAACATTCGCGCGGCGAGTTGTTCCGCAAACTTTCCCCGCACGCCGAGACCCCGGAAGCCCTCGCCGGACTGCTCGACGATCTTTCCGCGCGCAATCTGCTTTCCGACGCGCGCTACGCGCATTCGCGCGCCGAGAAGCAGTCGGCGCGTTACGGCAACCGCGCCGTGGCGCTTGAGCTGCGCGCGCGGGGAATCGACGGCGAACTCGTCGCCGAAACGCTCGCGGCGCTCGGGGATGAAGCGCCGAGAGCGCGTTCGATCCTTTGCCGAAAATTCGGAGATTCACCGCCTTCCGACATCGAAGAGCGCGTCAAGCGCGCGCGCTTCCTGACGCGGCGCGGCTTCTCCGGCGAGACGGTACGCAAGGCCATGCGCTGCGATTTCGAGGGGGAATGAGGGTGCCCGGGACGCGAAGCAGCCTCACGACGCGCAATCTGCGCAAGCACTACAAAAAGCGTCAGGTCGTGCAAGACGTTTCGATCGAGGTATCGAGCGGCGAAGTCGTCGGCCTGCTCGGCCCGAACGGCGCCGGAAAAACGACGTGTTTCTACATGGTCGTGGGGCTGATCGCCTGCGACGGCGGCGACGTTTTCATCGACGAGAACCGGATCACGCACCTGCCGATCCACAGTCGCGCCAAAATGGGTCTCTCGTACCTGCCGCAGGAAGCGTCGGTTTTCCGCAAATTGACCGTCACGGAAAACATCCGCGCCGTCCTCGAGCTTCTACCCTATACACCCGCCGAGATCGACCGGCGCGCGGAGCAGCTTCTGGAGGAACTGCACATCACGCATATCCGCAACAGCATCGCGGCCTCGCTCTCCGGCGGCGAGAGGCGGCGCGTCGAAATCGCGCGCGCGCTCTCGACCGCGCCTTCCTTCATCCTGCTCGACGAGCCTTTCGCCGGAATCGACCCGATCGCCGTTCTGGATATCCAGAAGATCATCCACTTCCTCAAGGAACGCCGGATCGGCGTATTGATCACGGACCACAACGTCCGCGAAACCCTGGGCATCTGCGACCATGCGTATATTCTCAACGAGGGCCGCATCCTTGCCGCCGGACGCCCCGACGAAATCATCTATAATGAAACGGTCCGCAAAGTCTATCTGGGCGAAAATTTCCGCCTCTGAGCCGATGGCGCCCAAGTTCGGCGCGGAACCCAAGATGATCGCCGAATTGATATGAAACCGCTTTTACAGCTCAACCTTTCTCAACGCCTCGCGTTGACGCCTCAGTTGCAACAATCCATCCGGCTTTTGCAATTGTCCACCGTCGAGCTGGAACAGGAAGTGGAGCGGTATTTGCAGGAAAACCCCCTCCTGCAACGCGCGGAAGAAGAGGATTACGCGGCCCGGCCGTCCGGCGACGGTCCGCTTTCCCCCGGCGACGCCTCGCCGGAAAGCGGCGCGGATACGGACATCCCGCTCTCGTCGGCCGACGACGTCTGGACGGGCGATGACCTCCCCTACCCCGTCGCGCCGCCGGGAGTGCCGGACGACGACGATAACGACGACTTCCAGAACGTGCAGGCCGCGACGACCTCGTTGCGCGAGCACCTTTCCTGGCAACTCGGCATGATGTCGATCCCGGATCGCGACCGCGCCTTGATCCAGTGCCTGATCGACGCGCTCGACGAAAACGGCTACCTGACGGTCTCGCTCGACGACCTCGTGGAGACTCTCCCGCGCACGCTCCGCGTCGAACCCAGGGAGTTGCAGATCGCGCTCATGCATTTGCAGCACTTCGACCCTCTGGGCGTCGGCGCGCGAACGCCGCAGGAATGTCTCGCCCTTCAACTCGAAGCCCTGCCGCCCGACGAAACGCGCGCGCTCGCGCTGCGCATCGTCGAGGACCATCTCTACCTCTTGGCACGCCGGGATTTCTTTAAGCTCAAGAGATACATCGACTGCGACGACGAAGGCCTGCGCAAGGCGCATCTCCTGATCCAGAGCCTCAACCCGCGCCCCTGCGCGGAATACGCCGTGCTGAACACGCGCTACATCACGCCCGACGTCGTCGTGCACAAGCTGCGCGGCCAATGGACGGCGAGCATCAATTCCGACGCCTACCCGCGCCTTCGGGTCAATACGCTTTACGCGCGCATCCTTTCGCGGCATCGCGGGTCGACTCTGGCGGGGCACTTGCAGGAAGCGCGCTGGCTCATCAAAAACATCCAGCAGCGCTTTGAAACGATCCTGAAAGTCGCGCAATCGATCGTCGCGGCGCAGCGCCAGTTTTTCGACTACGGCGAAATCGCCATGCGACCGATGGTGCTGCGCCAGATCTCCGACGCGCTCGGCATGCACGAATCGACCGTTTCGCGCGTCACGACGCAAAAATACATGGCGACGCCGCGCGGCATCTTCGAGATGAAGTACTTTTTTGGCAGCCACGTTGCAACCGAAGCCGGCGGCGCGTGCTCGGCGACGGCGATCCGCGCGCTGATGAGGCAGCTCGTCGCCGAAGAAGACCCCGAGGCTCCGCTTTCCGACATGCGGATTTCCGAAATCCTCGGCCGTCAGGGGATCGTCGTCGCGCGCCGCACGGTCGCCAAATACCGCGAGGCGCTCAACATCCCGCCGGTCAAACATAGAAAGAACATTTAAGGAGGAATCCAAAGACTGATGAAAATTCACGCCGCTTTTCCCGCGCCGTTCTTCACTTTCACGAACGGAAAAAATGTCCGTATCCCAAGCGGCGTGGCCCGCCTTGTTTCGCACTATCCCGCCTATTCTTATAAGGAGTGAAATCATGAACTTGCAAATCAGTGGGCACCACCTCGACATTACCCCAGCGATTCGCGACTATGTGACCGGGAAGCTCGAACGCATCACGCGGCACTCCGATAACCTGATCGACATCAACGTGATTCTGTCCGTCGATAAACTCAAGCAAAAAGCCGAGATCACGGTGCACCTTTCTGGAAAGGACATTTACGTCGAGTCGGTCGACGAAGACATGTACGCGGCGATCGACATTCTCATCGACAAACTCGATCGCCAGGTCCAGAAGTACAAGCAAAAACTCAAAGACCATCACCGAGGGGAAAAAATAGAACACAAAGCCTGATTCGATTTCAAAATCGTCCGCGACGCGAAGCCGCGGACGATGCTTGGAGCGAACCGAACCGGCGCGGAGCTTCCGCCGCGAAAGACCGGCCCGGCAGCTTGCGGAGGCTTCCAGGCTTCGACCGGAAAAGGAATCTACCGAAGGACAGTTTCGATGAGCGATCCGCCGACTTTAAGCCTCGCGCGCTTTTACGAAGACAACGCCGACAGACTCAATCTCGCCGTGGAGGCCGGCGAAGACCGCTTCGTCGCGCTCGAAAAAGAAGAAGGTTTCGCCGCGGACATGATCGGCCACCTCAACGCGATCCACAGCCGACGCATCCAGGTCATCGGAAAAACCGAATGCCTCTGGATCGAAAAAGCGGGCGTCGACCGTTGGCGAGACCTGATCGAAGGAATCGTCGCACAAAAACCGCCGGCGATCGTTGTTTCCGACGGCGTCGAAACGCCGCCTTTCGTACGCGAACTTTGTGAAACTTCGCGTACGCCGCTCTTCACGACGCAAAGATCGACTTCCGAGACGATCGAAGTCCTGCGCCTCTATCTGTCTCGGCATTTCTCGGCGACCGCGTCGGTCCACGGCGTCTTCATGGACGTTTTCGGCATCGGCGTCCTGATCACCGGAGAATCGGGGATCGGAAAAAGCGAACTCGCGCTCGAACTCGTTTCGCGCGGGCACGGACTCGTCGCCGACGACGTCGTCAAACTGTCGCGGATTTCACCGATGATCATCGAAGGGCGCTGCCCGGACATGCTGCGCGACTACCTCGAAGTCCGTGGCCTCGGATTGCTGAACATTCGCACGATCTACGGCGAAACCGCCGCGCGCCGCAAGATGAAACTCCGCCTGATCGTACACCTCGTACACGCGCCGTCCGACGACGAGGTCTCGCGGCTGCCGTCCGAAATGCAATCGCAGGAAATGCTCGGCGTTCCGGTGCGAAAGCTGTTGCTGCACGTTGCGCCCGGACGCAACCTCGCCGTCCTCGTCGAAGCCGCCGTGCGCATCCGCATCCTTCAGCTCCGCGGGATCAACGGCACCGAAGAATTCATCGCGCGCCACCGTCGGGCGATGCAAGCGCCGCTCGACCCCAATATCTGATTTCGTTCGAACCCGCCGGCCGGTTTTGTTGCGCCGCCGGGGCTTTCAGAGCGTCTCCAGGTGCGCGTCTTTCTTGAGGAAGCCGATCGGCGCGGCGTAGACCGGAGCTTCCGTCGCATCGAAGGCTTCGCTGTCCGTCTCCGTGAGCATCGAATCGAGTCCTCGGAAGTCGAAGAGCGCGTTATCCGCCAGATGCGAAAGGACGACGTTCTGCATCGCCGAAAAAACCGATTCGGTCCGCCCCGGATAACGCGCGTCCCACTCCGCCATCATCTCGCGGACCTTCTGCCGCTGGAGATTGTTCTGCGAGCCGCACAGCGTACAGGGGACGATCGGAAACCCCATTCCGCGCGCGTAGCGCGCGATCTCGTCTTCACCGCAGTACGCGAGCGGGCGAATGACGACGTGGCGCGCGTCGTCGGTCAGCAGTTTGGGCGGCATGCCCTTCAATTTCCCGCCGAAAAAAAG
>JAISDL010000001.1 GCA_031264825.1 Accumulibacter sp.
TACGACGTAAAAACGCGCTTTCTGACGGAGGGGACGACGCAAGCGCTCTTCCAATTCCCGAAGGATATGGCGCGCGTCGAATCCGAAGTCAACCGCCTCGACAATCAGGTCCTCGTCCATACCTTTGAAGACGAATGGCGCGAAGTTCTTCGATGAGCATGGACCGCCGTAAATTCCTGGGAAAGCTCGCGGCGGGGCTGACGACGCTTTCCGCGTGCGGAAGGTCGACGGAGTCCTCCGTGCCGCCCCTGCCTCCGGGGGACTTCATCGGAACCTCGCCCGACGTCGGCCACCTCTTGCGCGTGCCGGGTCTGCCTCCCGCGCGGGAAACGCGGCGCGTCCCGGTCGTCGTCGTCGGCGCGGGGATCGGCGGGCTGTCGGCGGCGTGGAAACTGGCGAAATCGGGCTTCCGGGACTTTTTGCTGCTCGAACTCGAAGCCTCGCCCGGCGGGAACTCGCGCTCGGGGCGCAACGCGGTCAGCGAATTCCCGCTCGCGGCGCACTACCTGCCGCTGCCGACGGCCGAGGCGACGGCGACGCGCGAACTGCTCTCGGAACTCGGCGTCCTCGAAGGCGACCCGCGCGCGCGCCGGCCGCGTTACGACGAGCGCTATCTGTGCGCCGCCCCGCAAGAACGCCTGTATTACAACGGCCTGTGGCGTGACGGACTCCTGCCGCTGCTCGGCGTTTCCGGCGCCGAGCAAAAAGAATACCGGCGCTTCTTCGATTTGATGAAAGGCTTCAAGAACCGACGCGACGGAAACGCACGCGCGTTTGCCCTGCCGATGGCGCTCTCGTCGGATGCGCCCGACCTGTGCGCGCTCGACCGCACGACGATGCGCGCCTGGATGCTTTCCCGTGGATTTACCTCGGAACACTTGCACTGGTACGTCGATTACGCTTGCCGCGACGATTACGGGACTTCGAGCGCGGAAGTCTCGGCGTGGGCCGGGGTCCATTATTTTTCCTGCCGCAGCGGAGAAGCGAAAGACGCCGCGAGCGACGCCGTACTGACGACGCCCGGCGGGAACGCCTGGCTCGCCGAGGGACTCGCGCGGTCGATCCGTTCGAACGCGGGTGACCGTTTCCTGAACGGCGCTCTCGTCTTTCGCGTCGAGGAAAAAGACGAACGCTGGCTCGTCGACGTCTGGCGCCCTGAAGACGCGCGGAGCCTGCGCATCGAAGCGAAGCAACTGATCTGGGCGGCGCCCGTTTTTCTCATCCCCTACATATTCTCCGGGAACGAAGACGCAAAGCGCGCGGGAAAATCGTTTTCGTACGCGCCGTGGCTCGTCGCAAACCTGACGCTCTCGCGCGTCCCCGCGTCGCGTCCCGGCGCGCCGCTCTCGTGGGACAACGTGCTTTACGACAGTCCGGGCCTGGGCTACGTCGCGGCGACGCACCAGCATTTTCGCCAATCGACGCGAGAAACGGTACTGACCTACTACCGCGCGTTCTCGCGCTTTCCCCCGCAGGTCGCGCGCCAGAATTTGCTGGCGCGGTCGCGCGAAGAATGCGCCGAAACCGTCCTCGAAGACCTGGAAAGAGCGCACCCCGACATCCGGCAACTCTGTACCCGCCTCGACGTGACGCGCATCGGACACGCGATGGCGCGTCCGACGCCGGGGTCGATCTGGGGCGCCGCGCGCCGCCTGCTCGCCGCCGACGGCGCGCGCCTGCGCTTTGCGCACTCCGACCTCAGCGGCTTTTCATTGTTTGAAGAAGCGCAATACCGAGGCGTCCTCGCGGCCGAACGAACGCTGCGCCGTCTCGGAAAACGCTTCGTTTCCTCGCTCGTGTGATTCGCGCCGCTCGCTCGTTCCAGGATAATTCTGTGGTATATTCTTCCCGTTTTTCCAGCCCTCCTCGCGTCCCCACCCAGCAATGAACGGTCTGCACATCGTCGCCGAACTTTACGATTGTCGCTGCGAAGCGCGCCTTCTGGCCAGCGTCGAGGCTTTGCGCGGCCTGTGCCTTGCGGTTTGCGCCGTTCCGGGGCTGACGACGCTCGGCGAACTCTTCCACCAATTCGCCGGACCGTCGGGGAGCGGCGCGGGCGCCACCGGAGTCGTCATCCTCGCCGAATCGCACCTCGCGGTACACACCTGGCCCGAAATACGCGCCGTCACCTTCGACCTCTACGTATGCAATTTCACGCAGGACAACCGGGAGACCGCGCGCGCCGCGTGCGACCGCCTCGTTTCAGCGTTTCTGCCGGCGCGCGCCGTGCGGCGAGAAATCGAGCGCGGGACGCCGCCCCCGCCGTCCGCGCGCGATGAAATTCCGTCGGTCTTGCAAGTATCCGTATAGACCCGATGCGCGCGATCGTCTTTTTGCTGATCCCGGTCAACCTCCTCTTCTTCCTGTGGGCCGGGGGTTATCTGGGCGGCGCACCCGCCGGAGATTCGCTCCGCGCGCGCGAGATTCTGCCCGACCGCGTGAGAATCGTCTCGCGCGACGAAGCGCCGCCGCTCCCGGCCAAACCCGTACCGCCCGCCTCCCCGCCCGGAGCGTCCGCGCCCACCGTGGCCTCGCCACCCCCCGAAGCATCCGCGCCCACCGTGCCTCCCGATCCCCCCGCGTCGCCGCCCGAAAAAGTCAGCGAAATCTGCTTCTCCGTAAACGACCTTCAGGTTGCCGAACGCGCGCGCGTCGAATCTCTGCTCGCCGGGAACTTCCCGGCGTTCAGCGTCGAATACACGCGCGCGTCGGGCAAGAGTACCTTTTGGGTCTTCATCCCGCCGCGCGCGAACCGGCAGGAAGCCGAACAAAAAGTCGAGGAACTCAAGCGCCTGAACGTCCCCGAATTCTTCGTCGTACAGGAGCCGGGGCCTTATCGTTTCGCCATTTCCCTCGGCATCTTTTCGACCGAAAGCGCCGCCCTTGAGAGACTCGTTTCGCTCCAGTCGAAGGGCGTCCGCTCGGCCGTCGTCGGAGAACGCGGTGCGCGCGTTCGCTCGCTCGCGCTCCGTGGCCCCGAAACGCAGTCCGACGCGTTGAGGCGCGCGCTCGAAAGAGCCGTTCCCGGAAAGTTCTCGCTCAACTGTCGAGGATCGCGATGACTTTCGTCGTCGGCCTGACCGGCGGAATCGGCAGCGGAAAAAGCGCCGTCGCCGACCTCTTCTCCGCCTTCGGCGCCACGATCGTGGATACCGACGTCATCGCCCACGAACTCACCTGCCCCGACGGCGGCGCGATGAGCGCGATTCGGGACGAATTCGGCGCGTCCGTCGTCGACGTCGACGGACGCTTGAACCGCCCCGTCATGCGGCGGCTCGCTTTTGCCGACGCGTCGGTAAAAAACCGCCTTGAGGCCATTCTGCACCCCCTGATTCTCGCCGAAAGCGAAAAGCGCTGCGTGTCGGCGACCTCGCCCTACGCGATCCTCGTCGTTCCGCTCCTCGTCGAAACCGGTTTCCTGCGCCGGATGATCCGCCGGATTCTGCTCGTCGATTGCAAAGAATCCTTGCAAGAAAGTCGTGTCATGTCGAGAAGCGGGCTTTCTTTGGCCGAAGTGCGTGCTATCATGGCGACGCAGGCTTCCCGACCAGACAGGGAAGCCGTGGCGGACGACATCGTGCTGAATAACGGCAACATCGAAACCTTGAGTCGACAGGTGGCCGAATTGCATCGAAAATATTTTGATCTGGCGCATGGGGAAAGCGGCGGGCGCGTCGCCGAGGGACCGCGTCGCGCCCTGTTCTAATCACGACGAGCGTGATTACCTACGAATATCCATTCAGCGAAAAAATACGTACGTGGCTGCGTCTCGAGGATATTTTCGAGAAAGCGCTCTATTTCGCGCGGAAAACGACCTCGCGCGAGCACCACGCCGCGATGATGGCGCTCTTCGAAATCTTCGAAGTCGCAAGCCGCGCCGACCTCAAGATGGACCTTCTTCAGGAGCTCGAACGCCAGCGCCAAGCCCTTTTGAACAGCCGCAACGAATCCAGGGTCCCCGAAAAACTCCTGAACGGAGCGCTGTATGAAATCGAGCAGGCTTCCGCTGCGATCCTTGCAATGGTCGGGAAGATCGGCCAGCACCTGCGCGAAAACGAATGGCTGATGGGGATCAAGAGCCGCGCGCTGATTCCCGGCGGCGTCTGCGAATTCGACCTGCCGTCCTACCACTACTGGCAACACCTCTCGGTTGAAAAGCGCCGGGAATCCCTGAACGACTGGCTAAACCCCTTCCTCCCGCTCAACGGCGGCATCGCGATCATCCTGCGTCTCCTGCGCCGGAGCGGCGAAACCCTGCACCAGGTCGCGCACGGCGAATTGTTCCAGTTGATGCCCAACGGCGTTGCGCCGCAAATGGTGCGCGTCTCGCTCGCGCCCGAACTCGTGCTCGTCCCCGAAGTCAGCGCCAACAAATACGTCATCAATATACGCTTCGTTCACCCGAACAAAGAAAATCGTGCAGGCGCCCAGGAGGCAGAAGTCGAAATTCCCTTCGACGTCGCGGTATGCAAACTCTGAAGACTGGGCGCGTGGTGCGCTGCCCACAGTGCGGCGGCGAATCGCTGTGGTCCCCCGACAACCGCTTCCGTCCCTTCTGCTCGGAGCGTTGCAAACTCATCGACCTCGGCGCGTGGGCGAGCGACTCGTACCGCATTCCCGATCAGGAATCAGGGATCAGGGATCAGGAATCAGATCAGTGAGCGGCGGCTTCGCCGCCGGAGAAAAATCGTTGAAACACCGATCGGTTTTCATCTGATCTCTGATGTCTGATCGTCGTCTGCGTCGTGGCGTATGGCGGAGAGTTGCTTGAGCAACTCCGGTAGCTGTATTTGCACCGTCTCCCACACCACATCGAGGTCGATGTCGAAATAGCCGTGGGCTATGCGGTTGCGCATGCCGCGCATGTCACGCCACGGTATTTCAGAATGCGTCTGGATGAACTCGGCGTAGCGGTTCATCGCCTTCGTGGTCGCCTCGCCGATGATGATGAGATTCATGATGACGGCTTGCTGGGTGCGCTTGTCCTCAAGGAAGTCGTCCTGGGTCAAGCCTTCCACGAAGCTGCGCGCATTGGTCGCGGCTTGCCGCATATGATCGAGGTAATCGGGCAGGCGGTTCTCGCTCATACAGGTTGCGCCTCCGCGAGCACCTTGGCGCGGAACTTCGGCGGCAAATC